>VGRW01000112.1 GCA_016875225.1 Deltaproteobacteria bacterium | reverse complement strand
TCAACGCCTGGCTGCAGAACTTCCGCCGCGTCGTCACCCGCTGGGAGTACAAAGCCCAGAACTACCGAGCATTCGTCCAACTCGCCTGTATCTGCATCATGCTGAGACAATTTTGAGACTGCCTCTACGCTCTTCCATGTCTGGTCGTGGACGACGGCAGCGCGCCCGAGACGCAGGAGCGGCTCGCGCGAGCCGAGCGCGACTTTCCGTTCGTGCGCTTGCACCGGCTCGCCCGCAACGCCGGCAAGGGCGTCGCGCTCGCGTCGGGCTACCGGCTCGCCGCTTCCCAGGGCTTCACCCACGCGTTGCAGATGGATGCCGACGGACAGCACGACGCCGCGGCCGTGCCCGCCTTTCTGGAGGCCATGCAGAAGGATCCCGACGCGCTCGTGCTCGGGCTGCCGGTGTTCGACGAGAGCGCCCCGCGCGCGCGAATCTGGGCGCGACAGCTCTCGCGTGCCGCGGTCTGGCTGGCCACGCTCTCGCTCGACATCCACGATCCGCTCTGCGGCATGCGCGGCGTTCCTCTGCGGCTCGCGCTGCGCGTGCTCGATGCCGGGCCTCTGGGACCCCGAATGGAGTTCGACCCGGAGTTCGCGGTGCGCTGTGTCTGGGCGGGGGCGCGGGTCCGAAACGTTCCCGTGCGCGTCTCGTACCCGAGCAACGGGCTCTCGCACTTCGACATCGCGCGCGACTACCCCGCGATGGGCGCGACCTACGCGCGGCTCTGGCTGGGAATGCTCGCGCGGGCGCCGGGGCTGCTGCGAGCGCGGGGCACGCGGTGAACGAGCCTTCCGCCTGGGCGCGTCGGGTCGAGCGGGGCACGCTGCAGGGCCTGCGCTTCGTGCGCTTCCTGTACCGAACGCTGGGACGGAGCGCGCGGCGATTCCTGCTCTGGCCGATCGCCTGCTACTTCTTCGTGACCTCGAAAGAGGAGCGCCGCGTCTCGCGCGAGTGGCTCGACGCGGTGTGGAGCACGCCCGGCGGCCGCGCGGCGCTTCGCGCGCGGCCGGACTGGCGCACGACGCTTCGCCACATGCACGCGTTCGCAGTGAACATCTTCGACCGCATGGTGCTCTGGGCGGGCGAGGTCGACGCGTTCTCGATCGATCACCGCGGCGGCGAGGCGCTGCTCGCACTCGCGCGCGAGGGGCGCGGCGCGATCCTGCTCGGCGCGCACCTGGGCAGCTTCGACATGCTGCGGCTGATCTCGAAGCAGTACGGCCTGCGCGTGAACGTGCTGATGTACACGGAGCGCTCGGAGCGCGTGACCTCGTTCTTCGCGTCGCTCGGCGGCGAGAGCCTGGTGCGCGTGATCCGCCTCGATCCCGGCTCGATCCGCAGCGCCTTCGACATCAAGGCCTGCCTCGATCGCGGCGAGTTCGTGGGCATCCTCGCCGATCGAGTCCATCCGGGGGGCCGCGAGCGCCCGGTCGAGACGCTCTTCGCGGGCCGGCGCGCCGCGTTTCCGCTGTCGCCGTTCCTGCTCGGGGTGGTTCTCGGCGCTCCGATGTTCCTCTCGCTCTGCACCTCGACGGGCGACGCGCGCTATTTCGCCGTGACCGAGCCGGTCTTCGCCGGCGGCGCGGTGCCGCGAGCGGAGCGCGAGAAGGTCGCGCGCGAGGCGCTCGAGAGCTGGGCGCGCAAGTTCGAATCGCACTGTCTCGCGTCGCCGCTGCAGTGGTTCAACTGGTACGACTTCTTCCGCGACGGGCGCAGCGCGCTCGACCGGCCGCACCGATGAGCGCCGGCTCGCGCGCGGAGCTGGCCGAGCTCGTGCCGCACTCGGGCCCGATGCTGCTGCTCGAGCGCGTGGTCTCGCATGCGCAGGCGCAAACCGTCTGCGCGCTCGATCCCGCGGCGAGCGACCTGTTCCGCGACGCCGAGGGCCACGTGCCCGGCTGGGTTGCGCTCGAGTGGATGGCGCAGTGCGTGGCCGTGCACGGCGGCCTGCTGGCGCGAGCCGCCGGACGGCGTCCTTCTCCGGGAATGCTCGTCGGCGCCAGGCGCATCGAGCTCCTGCGCCGCGAGTTCGCGCCAGGAGAGACGCTCGAGGTCGAGGCGCGCTACACCGGCGGCGCAGGCGCGCTCGCTTCGTTCGCATGCCGGCTTCGCGCGGGGCCCGAGGTCGTCGCGACGGGTTCGCTCTCGGTCTACGTCTCCGAGGCGCTCGCGATTCCCGGCGGGGCCGGGGCATGAGCGCGCGGCGGGTTCTGGTCACGGGCGCGAGCCGCGGCATCGGCCGCGCGATCGCGCTCGGGCTCGCAAGCGCGGGCTTCGACCTCGCGCTCGGCCATCGCGCGAGCGACGCCGAGGCGGAGTCGCTGGCGAAGGAGCTGCGCGCGCTCGGGCGCGCGTCCGTCTCGCTGCGCTTCGACGTGGCAGACCGCGCGGCGGCGGCGAGCGCGCTCGAGGCGGACGTGCGGGCGAACGGCGCGTACTGGGGCGTCGTGCTCGCCGCCGGAATCCACTCGGACGCGGCCTTTCCCGCGATGTCGGGCGACGCATGGGACCGCGTGCTGCGCACGAACCTCGACGGGTTCTACAACGTGCTGCGGCCGCTGGTGATGCCGCTGGTGCGGCTGCACGACGGCGGTCGGATCGTCGCGATCTCGTCCGTCGCGGGTCTCGCGGGAAACCGCGGACAGGTCAACTACGCCGCCTCGAAGGCCGGCCTGATCGGCGCGACCAAATCGCTGGCGCAGGAGCTCGCGAAGCGCGAGATCACCGTGAACTGCGTCGCGCCGGGCCTGGTCGACACGGAGATGCTCGCCGGCGCGCCGGTCGCGGAGCTCGCGAAGCGCGAGATCACCGTGAACTGCGTCGCGCCGGGCCTGGTCGACACGGAGATGCTCGCCGGCGCGCCGGTCGCGGAGCTCGCGAAGCTCGTGCCGATGCAGCGGCTCGGCCGGCCGGAAGAGGTCGCGTCGCTCGTGGTGTACCTGTTCGGCGACGGCGCGGGCTACATCACGGGTCAGGTGATCTCGGTGAACGGGGGAATGCTTTGAGCGCGGACGTCGGCGTCGCGATTGCCTCCGGCTCCCTTGCCTGAGCTGCCGCGCCCGAACGCGAGGCAGCTGGCCGCGGGTGTCGCGGTGGCCGTGCTGGCCTTCGTCTGGCCGGTCTTCTCCAGCCGGCTCGTCGAGCTCTTTGGCGTGCGAGCACTCGCCGCAAGCCTTCTGCTCGTCTCCGCGGGCTCGCTCTTCGCGCTCGGCCGGACGGTGCCGCGCGAGCTCTCTCCGGCCCGATCCGACTCGCTATTGCTGATCGCTCTGGTCGCGGCCTCGGCGGCGAGCGGCGAACGGGTCTTCCTGCTGCTCGTGCCGGGCTTCGTGCAGCTCGCGATCGCGCGGATCTTCTGGCGCAGCCTGCGTCAGGGCGAATCGATCTTCGAGCGCGTCGCGTTCGCGATCCAGCCCTACGCCCCGGATTTCATCCGGCCGTACTGCCGCACTTCGACGCGGCTCTGGGCCTGGCTCTTCCTCGCCAACGCGCTGGTCGTCGCGCTGCTCGCGTTCGCAGCGCCGCTCGAGAGCTGGCAGGCCTTCACGGGCTGGATCGTCTGGGTCGCCATGGCCGCGGTCGCGGCGATCGACTTCGCGGTGCGCAAGCTCTACTTCAGGCTCTACGGTCCGGGGCCGCTCGATCGTCTGCTCGCGCGGCTGTTCCCGGCGCACGACACCGAGATGGGCCGGCGCGCGAACGCCTATCGCCGCGAGCGGCGCATCTCGCTCGGGATTCCGCCCTAGCTGCGCTGCTAGGCCCGCGCGAACCTGAAGCTCGTCGAGCGCGCGCCCTGCACGAGCTCGGGCGCTCCCGAGAGCCACCAGCGCAGGAACTCGAGCGCGTGCGGCCAGGGCGGGCGCGCTCGCGGCCGGGTCGACTCCGCGAGCGAGAGCTCGATCCCGGGTCCGCTCCCGGCGGCGGCGAGCCGACACGCGAACGCGTAGGGCACCGCGGGCTCGTCCACGAGCGGGGCGAACGTCTCGGCGAGCGGGACGTCGCCGACCACCAGCAGCACCGGCGCGTCCCGATCGCGTTCGAGCATCGAGAGCGCCTCGACGAAGGCGCAGGGCCACGTGTCCTCCTGCGCCGAGAGAGAGCTCGACGCGGCGGTGTTGCCCGCGGCGATCGAGAACAGCGCGGCCTGCGCGTTGTGCACGGTGTGGCTGAAGACCGCGGGGGAGAGCTTCTCGCCCCGCGCGACGTTTCCGAGCAGCCCGATCGACTCGTTGATCGAGCCGTGCCGAGAGGCGAAGACGCTGCGCAGCCGCGGCAGCTCCTCGGCCTCGAGACAGCGAAAGGCGGCCGCGAGCATGGTGCGGGTGAGCGGCGTGCAGCGGCGGCGCAGCATGGCCGGCAGGAAGCTCGCGTCCGGCACGCCCTCCGCTCCGATCGCCGCAGGCGCATTCGCCCAGGCGGCCCAGGCCTCGGTCGTCTCGAGGCCCGGCGCCCAGGCCGCCCAGCGCGAGAGCGACACCTTCACGGCCGCGCGTCCGTTCCGAGCACGAGCGTGCAGTTGCTTCCGCCGAAGCCGAACGAGTTCGTCATCACGCGCGCCCGAGCGCCGACGCGCGCGGACGCCGAGCCCGGCACCAGCGAGATCTCCGCCAGCTCCGGGTCGCGCTCGCCGTCGAAGACGTGCGGCGGGAGCGGGAGCGCTCCGTCGCGGATCTCGCGCAGCGCGAGCCAGCAGAACGCGGCCTCGATCGCGCCGGCCGCGCCGAGCGCGTGACCGACGAGCGCCTTCGTCGAGCTGCAGGGGAGCTCGCGGCCGAAGACGCGCGCGACCGCCGCGCACTCCATCGGATCGTTCTGCGGCGTGCCGGTTCCGTGCAGATTCAGGTAGGCGATCTCTGCCGGCGCGAGGCCCGCGTCCGCGAGCGCGCCGCGCATCGCCGCCTCGGCGCCCCGGCCTTCCGGGTCGGGGGCCGAGATGTGGTGCGCCTCGCTCGACTCGCCCACGCCGAGCAGCTGCACGCCGCCCGGGTCGCGCGTGACCAGGAAGAGCGCCGCGCCCTCGCCGAGCGTCAGGCCGTCGCGATTGCGGCTACACGGATTGGTGATGGCTTCGGAGAGCGCCCCGAGCGAATGGAAGCCGTTCGCGGTGAGTCCGCAGAGCGAGTCGGAGGCGCCCGAGATCACGGCGTCGCACAGGCCGAGCGCGACCAGGCTGCGCGCCGAGGCGAGCGCTCGCGCGCCCGAGGAGCAGGCGGTGGAGAGCGTGTAGGCCGGCCCGCGCGCCCCGACGCACTCGGCCAGAAAGCCGGCGAGCCCGCCGAACTCGAGCTGCGCGTAGTCGAACTTTCGGGCGAGCCGACCCGTGCGCTCGCGTTCGGCGATCGCCTGCTCGGCGTCGCTCACGCCCGAGGTGCTGGTTCCGACCACGACGCCGATCCGCGCGCGGCCGAAGGCCGCGAGCGCGGCCTCGACCTCGGCGCCGATCTGCTCCAGCGCCGCCAGCGCCAGCCGGTTGTTCCGGCAGTCGAAGCGCGCGAGCCGCGCTGGGATCTCGGGCAGCGGATCGCGCACCTCGCCGAAGAACAGGCTGCGCCCGGGCACCAGGTCGTCGCGCCGCACCAGTCCGGAGCCGTCGCCGGCGAACAGGTTCTTCGCGACCTCGGCGTTGCTCTTGCCGAGCGCGTTCACCTGGCCGAGCGCGGCGAGCGAGCAGGGCGTGCGCGTCACGGCGGCAGTCTAGCGCGCCGTGAGCGTCGGCCGGCGATCGCGCCAGGGTCGGGCCTGCTCCAGCTGTCCCGCCAGCCGGAAGAGCGTGGCCTCGTCGCCGAACTTCGCCGCGAACTGCACGCCGAGCGGCAGCCCTGCGGAGCTCCACGCGAGCGGCACGCTCATCGCGGGCTGGCCGGTGACGTTGGCGAGCTGCGTGAACCCGGTCGCGGCCTGGAGCCGCGAGATGTACTCGGCCGACGGCGCGTTCGAGAGCGCGAGCTCCCCGATCGCCACCGGCGGGGCCGCCATCGTCGGCGAGAGCACCACGTCGTAATCCTGCAGCTGGCGCTCGACCGCGCGTCCGGCGGCGTGGATCGTGCGGACCGCGCGCGCGTAGTCCGCGGCCGTCGCCGCACGCCCCGCCTGCACCATGAAGAACGTGATCGTCTCGACCAGATCCGTGCCGAGCTCGCGGCCGAGCGCGGCGGCCGTGTCGTCGGCGGTCGCCTGCACGTTGGCGGCGATCAGGACCTGCGTGGCCCGGCCGAGCGCGGCCGCGTCGACGGCGATCCGCAGCGGCTCGACGCGGTGTCCGAGCGACTCGCAGAGCTTCGCGGCGGAGAGCGCGGCGTCGCGGCACTCCGGGTGCGTCGGCGCGCCGTTGTAGGTCTCGGTCTGCACGCCGATGCGAAGCACGCCCGGCGCGCGCGTCACCTCTTCGAGGTAGGGCCGCTCGGGCGCGGGCGCGTGGTACGGATCGCCCGGGTCCGGACCGCAGGCCGCGTCGAGCAGCGCCGCGCTGTCGCGAACCGAACGCGTGACGGCGTGCGCGGTGCTCATCCCCCCCCAGCCCTCGCCCTGGTGCGGCCCCGAGGGGACACGCGCGCGTGTCGGCTTCATGCCGAAGAGCCCGCAGCACGAGGCCGGGATGCGGATCGATCCGCCGCCGTCGCTCGCGTGCGCCGCGGGCAGGATCCCGGCCGCGACCGCGGCCGACGCGCCGCCCGAGGACCCGCCGGAAGTGCGCTCGAGGTTCCAGGGATTGCGCGTCGCGCCCCAGAGCGTCGATTCGGTGGTCGCCGTGAGGCCGAACTCGGGCGAGGTGGTGCGCCCGAAGATCACGAGCCCCGCGCGCCGGTAGCGAAGCGTGATCTCACTGTCGCTCTCGGACACGAAGTTCGCGAAGAGTCGCGAGCCGAACGTGAGCCGCATGCCCGCGACCTGCGCGTGCAGGTCCTTCAGCAGGAACGGCACGCCGCGAAACGGCCCCTCCGGCAGGCCGGCGCGGATCGCCGCGCGCGCGTGGTCCGCCCAGACGAAGTTCACGGCGTTGAGCTGCGGGTTGCGCGACTCGACCCGCGACAGGGCGTCATCGAGAAGCTCCTCCGCGCTCGTCTCCCCCTTGCGCAAGAGCTCCGCCAGACCCAGCGCGTCGTACGACTCGTAGTCCTTCATGCGCCGCATCATACACGCGGGAGCTTTCGGGAGCCTTTGGTAGATTCCCGCGCACTCCGATCGGGAAGAGGCATGGAACGGCAGAAACCCGATACCTCGACCAACGAGATCGACCTGTACCTGCGCACGGTCTACTCGTTGCTGCGCAGCTCCGGGGAGGTCCGGGTGCGCGCGTTCGAGGAGGCGCACTCGTTCTCGAACTCGAGCCTCCACCTCGGCGCGCGCGAGCCCGCGGTCGACGTCGGCGCCTTCGGCTACGCGGCGGTGCGCCTGCCGGAGTGCATGCCGGGCGTGTCGCGCGTCGTGCTGGGTCAGAGCGACGAGACCTACGCCGCGTTCGGATTCCCGGCGCGGAGCTGGACCCGGGTTCGCACGCGCGGCCGCCGGCGGCTGCTGCGCTGGAACGGCACCGGGACGCTCGCGGCCTACGTCGCGAGCACCTCGGACATCGACGATCTGGTGCCGATCCTGACCGCGTACCAGATCGAGTGGAACAAGATGCACGAGCGGATCGCTGCGGCGGGGGCCGCGATCAAGGCGCCGGAGTACGCAAGCGCGCTCGGGCTCTCCGGCGGCGATTTCCTGCGCCTGCGCGAGGCGCTGGGCGCGGATCCGGATGCCGCGCTCGAGGCGATCGCCGCGCGCAGGCTGGATCTGCGCGTGCGACTTCTGGCCGGCTCGTTCTCCGCGTATCAGCGCGCCGCGGACGACTGGTGGCGCGACATCGAGCAGGTCTACCTGCGCGAGTCACCTTTGCCGCGCCCGCCTGTCTATTTCGTCTCGTCGAACACGCACTCACTGGCGAATCTGCTCGGCGGCTACGCGCTGGCCCACCGCGAGGAGCTTCTCGAGGCCGCGCGGCGCGATTCGCCTTCGCAGTCGCCGAGCGAGCTCGAGCAGATGCTCGCAAGCGATTCTGCGACGGCGCCGAACCTGCTGTACTTCGCGCTTCGCGGCTACGTGCACGCGCATCCCGACGCGCTCGAACGCGTGCAGAGCTGGGATGCGGAGTCGGGCATCTCGAGCGCCGGGGACTCGGCGCAGATCGACGTCCAGGCGCAGGTGATCGAGCTCTCGCGGCTCCGATCCGACCGGCTCGACCCGCGCCTGCGCATGCCCGGACTCGAGTGGCTGCGCGCGAGCAACGCGCGGATCATCAACATCGACTATCCGCTCGGGCTCGCGGCGTACCACCTGCTCTCGCGTCTGGGACTGGGCGCGGGCCCGCTTCTCGGCCTGTACGTGATGGGCAAGGCCGCGACGCTGAACGGCCAGGTCGGCGACGTGATGATCTCGCGCGTCGTGCACGACGAGCACTCCGACAACACCTACCTGCTGCGCAACGCCTTCCCC
>VGRW01000111.1 GCA_016875225.1 Deltaproteobacteria bacterium | reverse complement strand
CCCCCGAGGACGCGCTCGAGCGGATCCGCGTCGAGTATGCGCCGCTTCCCGCCGTGGTCGACGCCGGGCGGGCGGCTCGCCCCGAGAGCACGCCGCTCTTCGAGGAGCACGGACACAACATCGTGTTCCAGCGCCGGTTCCGCTGGGGCGACGTCGAAGCCGCGTTTCGCGGCGCCGACCGCGTGGTCGAGCGGTCGTTCCGCTGGCACCGCCTGGGCGCCAATCCGATGGAGACCTTCGGCGTGATCAGCCAGTGGGATCCGGTCGAGGGAAGCTTGACCTGTCACGGCAGCTTCCAGTCGCAGTCGCAGATGGCGCTCGGCCGCGCCGCGTCGCTGCGGCTCCCGTCGCACAAGGTGCGGCTGATCAGCCAGCCGCACGGCGGAAGCTTCGGCGGCAAGGGCGGATCGCGCGGCACCGACATCACCGCGCTGCTCTCGCGCAAGGCGGGCGGGCGGCCGGTGAAGTGGATCGAGGACCGGATCGAGTACATGTCCGGCGGCGCGAGCCAGTCCTGGGACCGACACTACACGGCGTCGCTCGCGCTCGATCGCGACGGCCGGGTCGGCGCGTTTCGAGTGAAGCTCCTGGACGACCTCGGCGCGACCGCGGAGGGCTTCGGCGCGGTGAGCGCCGCCAAGCCGCTCGCCTCCTTCACGGGCTGCTACGCGATTCCGGTCGCGGAGTACGACCTCACGATCGTCGCCACGAACAAGCTTCCGGGAAGTCCCTACCGCGGAATGGGCCCGCCGCCGCACAACCTGGTGCTCGAGCAGCTGATGGACGTCGCCGCGCGCGAGCTCGCGCTCGATCCAGCGGAGATCCGGCGGCGGAACTTCATCCCGCCCGATCGCTTCCCGTACACGATCCCGAGCGGAAACGAGTACGACAGCGGGAACTACGAGGCGGCTCTGGACGCCGTGCTCGAGCTCTCCGACTACGCGGCGCTCCGTGCGCGGCAGGGCGCGGCGCGCGCGCAGGGCCGCCTCTTCGGCATCGGCGTGGTGAGCACGATCGAGCCCGGCGTCTTCGACTGGAACGCCTACTCGATCCTGGGCATGCCGAGCACGGGCGTGCCCGAGGGCTGCAGCGTCGCGATCGACATCTTGGGCAAGGTGATCGTGCGCGTCGGCTTCGCGCACGAGGGCCAGGGGCAGTACACCATCGCGACGCAGCTCCTCGCCGACTTCTTCGGCGTCGAGCTCGCGGACGTGCAGGTGGTTCCCCAGGACTCCCTCTCCGCCCCGCCCCACTTCGGTCCGGGCGGCAGCCGGCTCGGCGTGGCGCTCGCCGGCGCGGTGCTCGGCGCCGCGGAGAAGCTCGCGCGGAAGCTCTCGCTCGTCGCCGCGCACCTGCTGCAGACCGAGAGCGAAAAGATCGAGCTCCGCGACGGCGCGTTCGCGATCCGCGGCGTTCCGGGAGCCATGCTGTCGCTCGCGCAGGTCGCGGGAACCATGCTGGCGCGAAGCGATCTTCTGCCGCCCGGCGTCGAGCCGAGCCCGGAGGCGACCTACGTCTGGACCGCGCCCGGACGCACCCAGCCCGACGAGCTCGGCCGCGCGAAGAGCTACCTGACCGCGGCGAACGCGTGTCACGTCGTGGCGATCGAGATCGACCGCGAGACCGGCCGCGTCGAGATCCTGGACTACTTCATCGCCGACGACTGCGGAACGCGTCTCAACCCGGCGACCGTCGAGGGCATGATCCAAGGCGGCGTCGCGCAGGGGATCGGCGCGGCGCTGCTCGAGGAGTACCACTACGACGCGTCCGGTCAGCCGCTGACCGCGACGCTGATGGACTACCTGCTCCCCACGATCCACGACGTTCCCGAGACGCGCAAGACCGCGATCGTGACTCCGTCGCCGTTCACGCCGCTCGGCGCGAAGGGCGTGGGCGAGGGAGCGATGCACACCACGCCGGCCGCGATGCTTTGCGCGATCAACGACGCGCTCTCGCCGCTCGGCGTGGTCGCGACCGAGATACCCGCAACTCCGGAGCGCCTCTGGAGACTCATGAAGGAGCAGCCCCGATGAACGCAAGCGATCCCTTCGTCGCACTCAGCGAGTGCCACCTGATGAACCCCCAGTCGATGGCCGAGATGAGCTACTACCCGAACTTCACGCGCTGGTGGCAGAGCGTCGACGGCGTGATGCGCGCCTGGGCGGGTCGCGATCTGGCCGGGGGCGGACACATGCCCGCGCCGATCGCCGAGGAGCTGGTCAAGTACATGGACGAGGCGCGCGTCGACGTGGCCTTCGCGCTGCGCGAGCCGATGATGGACATCAGCGGGCATGCGATGCCCATGTCGAGCAACGGCTTCATCCTGTCGCAGATCGAGCCCTACCGGGAACGCCTGTATCTGGAGTGCAACGTCGGGCCGATCCTGAAGCGCGGCGTGGAGCACGCGATCTGGGAGCTCGAGTTCCTGGTGAAGGAACGCAACGCCCGGCTCTGCAAGGTCTACGTCTGCGAGGACGAGGGGGCGCTCAACGACAAGCGCCTCTGGCCCTTCTACGAGAAGGCCTGCGAACTCGACATCGCGCTGACCGTACACACGGGAATGTCGTACGTGGTTCCGCAGCCGAGCCGCTTCAGCCACCCCGGACTGCTCGACGACGTCCTGCTCGACTTCCCGGATCTCAAGGTGATCGCGTACCACATGGGCTGGCCGCACTCCGAGGAGCTGATCGGCCTGGCCGGAAAGCACCGCAATCTCTACCTCAGCCTCTCGGGCGTGATCGGCTGGTTCCAGCGCGCGCCGTACCGCGGCTACCACATGATCGGCGAGGCGATGCAGTGGGCCGGCCCGGGCCGGATCGTGATGGGGCTCGACCTGCCGTTCGACGACATGACGCGCGTGGTCGACTGGGTGCGCAACCTGCAGATGCCCGAGGAGCTGCAGCAGAAGTGGGGCTACGCGCCGATCAGCGACGAGGACCGCGCGGGAATCCTGGGACTCACGCTCGCGAAGCTCGCCAAGATCGAGCCGACCAAGCGAGTCAAGTGAGACGCATGGTGGACGCGGAGCTCCCCGAGACGATCCAGCTCGAGCGGCGCGGCCGGATCGCGATCATCACCATGAACCGCCCCGAGGCGATGAACGCCTACACGCGCGAGATGCTCGCCGGCCTCGACCAGGCGTTCCGGATCTTCGATCGCGACCCCGAGCTCTGGGTGGCGATCCTGACTGGAGCCGGTGCGAAGAGCTTTTCCGCCGGCATGGACCTGAAGGACGCCGCGCCGCTGCTCACCTCGGGAGACTCGCTCGGCTACGACGACCCGACCAAGCGCCAGTTCTCGGACATCTACAAGCCGATCATCGCGGCGGTGAACGGGCTCTGCGTCGCCGGCGGGCTCGAGATGTTGCAGGGCACCGACCTGCGCATCGCCGCCGAGCACGCGAAGTTCGGGCTGGCCGAGGTGCGCTGGGGGCTGGTCCCGGCGGGCGGCTCGCACATCCGCCTGCCGCGACAGATTCCCTGGGTGGTCGCGATGGAGCTCCTGCTCACCGGCGAGTCACTCGACGCGCGGCGCGCGCTCGAGATCGGCCTGGTGAATCGGGTCGTTCCCGCGGATCGAGTCATGCCCGAGGCGCTCGAGCTCGCCGAGAAGATCTGCCGCAACGGCCCGCTCGCGGTGCGCACCGCCAAGGAGATCGCGCTGCGCGCGCTCGGACAGGAGCCGGGCTTCGTGCTGGAGAAGGCGCTCGCCGCGCGCGTGTTCGCCTCGCAGGACGCGCGCGAGGGGCCGCGCGCCTTCGCCGAGAAGCGCCCGCCGAAGTTCACGGGCCGCTGATCAGTAGATCACCTGCGTCCCGACCAGCTCGCGGTAGCGCGCTTCCGACAGGCCGAGCAGCTCGCGGAAGACGTGCTCGTTGTCGCGCCCGATCGCGGGACCCGGCTCGACCAGGGCCGGCGTGCGGCTGTTCTTCACGTACGCGCCGTAGATCGTCTCGGAAAAGCCGAGCGGGTGGCGTACCTCGATGAAGGTCTTGCGCGCGACGTAGTGCGGGTCGCGCAGCAGGTCCGCCACGTTCAGCACCGGCGCGGCCGCGACGCCGTGTCGCTGCAGCCGCGCGGCCAGCTCGCGATCGTCGTGCCGCCGCGTCCACTCGGAGAGCCGCTCGTGCAGCGCATCCAGGTTCTCGAGCCGGGAGGCGTGACTCGCGAAACCCGCGGCGCTCGCCCAGTCGGGCGCGCCCATCGCCTCGACCAGGCCGCGCCACTCCGACTCCTCCAGCACGGCGATGCTGATCCAGCGGTCCTCCCCCGCGCACGGGAATACACCGTGCGGTGCCGCCGCGCCGAGCGGGTGCCGGTTGCCCATCGGGCCGGCCACGCGCCGGTTCAGGGTCCAGTCCATGAAGGCGGGCCCGACCATCTGCATGACCGCCTCCTGCTGCGAGTAGTCGATGTGCTGTCCCGCGCCGGTGCGGCGCCGGTGGTGCAGCGCCGCCAGGATCGCGAACGCGCCGAGGATTCCGTTGTAGGGGTCCGAGAAGGCGTTCTCGACCGGAACCGGCGGGCCGCCGAGATACCCGGTCAGGCTGTCGAGACCGGTGGTGCTGGTCAGGCTGAGCCCGTAGGTGCGGATGTCCTTCAGCGGCCCGTCCAGACCGGCGGCGGGCATCGAGAACAGGATCACGTCCGGCCGCACCGCGCGAAGCGATTCGTAGCCGAGCCCCAGCTGCTCCATCACGCCCGGTCCGAAGTTCTCGATCACGGCGTCGGACTTCGCCACGAGCTCGAGCGCGAGCCGGACACCCTCGGGCTTCTTCAGATTCAGCGTGACGCTCCCGTTTCCGGCCCAGCAGGCGTGATTGGACAGGCTGCGGCTCGGATCGCGAACTCCTTCGGCGAACGGCGGCAGCGTCCGGGTCATGTCGATCCGCGCGCGTGACTCGATCTTGTAGACCTCGGCTCCGAGGAAGGCGAGTGTCTGGCCGACGACCGGACCCGCCCAGACCCAGCCGAAATTCGCCACCCGGATGCCCTCGAGCGGGAGCGCGCGCCCGTTCACTAGATCACGCCTTTGGCTGTGAGCTCGGCGCGCTGCGACTCACTGAGCCCGAGTCTCTCGCCGAAGACCCGGGCGTTGTGCTGACCGAGAAGCGGCGCCGCCATACCGGTGCGGCCCGTGCTCGCGGGGAGTCGGAACGGCGGCCCGAGCACGGGAAGCCCCCCGAGAAGCGGATGCTGCACCTCGACGATGTAGCCGCGCGCGGCCAGGTGAGGGTGTCCCGCCGCCTCGGCGACGTCGAACACGGCCGTGATCGGCACGCCCGCTTCCTGACAGCGCTCCATGATCTCCCACTTGCTGCGGGTCATGGTCCACTCCTCGATCAGCGGATAGATCGCGTCGGAGTTCTGCGCGCGCGCGAACATGTCCTGGAACATCTCGAGCTCCATCCACTCCGGGTTGCCCATCACGCGCGCGAGCCCATTCCACTGGCCCGGCTCGAGCGCGAGCATCCAGACGTGTCCGTCCTTGCAGGGCACGATCGTGGCCGGAGCGCCGAGCGGCATGCCGACGCCGGTGCGGCGCTCGAACTTCCCGTCCTGCGCGTAGCCGCCGATGTTCTGGCCGCCGACGAAGACCGCCGCGATCGCCTCGGCGCAGGAGACGTCGACCTGCTGACCGCCGCCGACCTGCTCGCGGCCGAGACACGCGGCCAGGCCCCACGCCGCGCCCGTGACCGCGCCGAAGAAGTCGGCCGCGAAAGTGCCGTGCTCGAGCGGCGCCTGATCGGGACGCCCGCAGTAGCGGCTGCCCGCGGCAGAGAGGTGAAAGGCATTCAAGTCGTAGCCTTTCCAGTCCGCGTAGGGGCCGGTCTGCCCGAACGGGGTGATCGAGATCATGACCAGACGCGGATTCACCGCCGCGAGCGACGCGTAGTCGATGCCCCGCTCGCGAAGCGATCGCGGCGACGCGTTCTCGATCAGCACGTCCGCGCCGCCCACCAGCTCGAGGAAGAGCGCCCTGCCGCGCGCCGTCGCCGGATCGAGCGTGATGCCATGCTTGCCGGTGTTCAGGTACTGGTACAGCCCGCTCTTCTCGATGTGCGGGTCGTCGCCGGGAAACGGCCCCCAGGCGCGCGCGCGATCCCCCGTTCCAGGCCGCTCCACCTTGATCACGTCGGCCCCGTAGTCGGCGAAGAGGCGCGCGCAGTAGGGCGCCGAGACCATCTCGCCCAGCTCCACGACCGAGATTCCCGCGAGAGCTCCCTCGGGCATTCCGCTCCTTCTCGGCCGATCGGGCGTTGAAACCGGGGACGCGGCGATCTTATGATGGGCCGCCCGCGCGGGACAAGAGGCGAGGCCAGCGCGATCCACTCACTCGCCGGGGAGAGCCACCGTGCCCAGAGACCCGTTGCGGACGAAGCTCTGCGACATGCTCGGGATCGAGTACCCGATCATCGCGTTCACGCACTGCAAGGACGTGGCCGTCGCGGTCATCAACGCGGGCGCGTTCGCGGTGCTCGGCGAGGCGATGCACACCCCCGACGAGATCGCGGCCGACATCCGCTGGATCCGCGAGCGGATCGACGGCAAGCCGTACGGGATCGACCTGGTGCTGCCGGCCTCCTCGCCGCTCGAGGGCGGGCTCGAAGATCTGGAGAGCAAGATCCCGGCGAGCCACCGCGATTTCGCCGCGGGAATCGCGAAGCGCCACGACGTGCCAGAGCCGAAGGGCCCCGTGGCGCTGCACCGCTGGGGCGGACTCAATCAGCAGATGGCGCGCGCGCAGCTCGACGTCGTGCTCGACGAGCGCGTTCCGGTCTTCACGTCGGGCCTGGGAAATCCCGCGTTCATCCTCGAGGCCGCGCACGCGCGCGGCATCAAGGTCTTCGGCCTGATCGGAAAGAAGCGCCAGGCGGAGCGCGAGATCGAAGCGGGCGTCGACGCGATCATCGCGCAGGGCTACGATGCGGCCGGGCACACCGGAACGATCGGAACCTTCTCGATCGTGCCCGAAGTCGCCGCGATCGCGGGAAACACGCCGGTGATCGCGGGCGGCGGCGTGACGACCGGCCGGCATCTCGCGGCGGCGCTCTGTCTGGGCGCTTCGGGAGTCTGGACCGGAACGCTCTGGCTCGCGTCGCGAGAGTCCGACGAGGACATGATCATCAAGGAGAAGCTGCTCGCCGCCAGCGCCGAGGACACCACCCACTCGCGAAGCGTCTCAGGCATGACGATGCGAACGCTGAAGTGCCCGTGGACCGAGGAGTGGGCAAAGCCGGACGCGCCGCGCCCGCTCTCGGCGCCGTACCAGATGCTTCTCAGCGCGCGCTACACGCAGGCGGCGAACGACCACCGCCGCGAGGACCTGATGTACGAGGCCGCGGGCCAGGGCGTCGGCTTCGTCACGAGCATGAAGCCCGCGCGTCAGATCGTCTTCGACATGGTGGAAGAGGCGCTCGGGGCCTTCGAGGAACGCGTCGGAGACGACGCGTGAGCGATCCCGATCCCGCGGCTTCGAGCCGGCACGCGTCGCGGCCGGGCTTCGACGCGAGCCGGGCCGGGCGTCGCGCCGAGTGCGACGGCGGAGGCGGCGTGCCGGGAACCCGCTTCGCCGGTCGCGAGGAGTTCGCGGGAACCCTGACCGGCGATTACGTGGATCACGGAGATCCCCCCTGGCGCTGGTACCTGCTCGCCGAGCTCGAGCGCAAGCCCGAGGGCTACCCCGGCGACGCCGTATGGTGTGAGTCGGGGAGTCTGTTCCTCTCATGAAGCTGGTCGTCTGCGCGAAGGAGGTGCTCGACCCCGACGCGGTGAACAGCTACGCGCTCGCCGGCCGGCTCGCGATCGGCGCCGACGGCCGCACGCTCACGCAGACGGCGATCCCCCGGCTGATCAACGGCTACGACGAGCAGGCGATCGAGGCCGCGCTGCGGATTCGCGATGCCGGAGCTCCGGCCGCGATCCACGTCGTGTCGGTCGGACGCGAGCTCTCGAACCTGCTGCGCCACGCCTCGGCGCTCGGCGCAGACGAGGTGGCCGAGATCGCCCTCGACGCGCCCGACCCGGACGGCCACGTGATCGCGCGGATCCTGGCCGCGTACGTGCGGAGCATCGGCGGCGCGGATCTGGTGCTCTGCGGGCGCCAGGCCTCCGACGACGACCAGGGCGTCGTGCCCGCGCTGATCGGCGAGGCGCTCGGAATGCCGGTCGTGACGGTCGCGCGCTCGATCGAGCTCGACCGCGACTCCGACCCGCCCACGGCGCGAATCGTGCGAGTCACGCCAGACGGAGACCAGACCGTCGAGGTCCGCGGCCCCGCCGTCGTCACGATCTCGAACGAGCTCGGCGCTCCGCGCTATCCGACCGCGGCGCGCAAGCTCGCCGCGCGCCGCGTGAAGCCGCGCGTGCTCACGCCCGCGGAGCTCGGCCTCGCGGAAGCGGACCTGGTCCCTGCCCTGACCTTGATCCGTCGCTTCGTCCCCGAGCTGCAGGGAAAGTGCGAGTTCATCGAAGGCGCGAGTCCCGCGGCGCTCGCCGACCGGGG
>VGRW01000110.1 GCA_016875225.1 Deltaproteobacteria bacterium | reverse complement strand
GCTTCGGTTCGCGAATCAGGGGCGCCACTCGCTCCCAGTCCCGATCCGTGAGGTCCACGCACCTCCCCCTTCGAAAGGGGAGACGAGTCTCGCGTCAGCACCCGCTGCCCGAACTCGCGTTGGCTACACCGTAGCGCAACATCTATTTTGGGACCGCTTCTACAACGACGCCGGCCGGCAGAAACAGAGTGACGCCCGTCACCGCTGGCGACGCCGACCGCCAACAGGCGACGGCAAGAGACGGGCGCGTCTGCCCGGGGGCGGCTCTAGCGCCGGCGCCGGCCCCCACGCGATCCTCTGCGGCCGCGCCGCGAGCGCTTCCGCACGGCTGGATCGCCGCCCTCGGCGGCTGCGGTCGCCGCCTCCGGAGAGCTGGCTGCGGCCGGGGCAGCGGCGCGGGCGTGTCTTGGGGCGTCCTCCGTCGCCGCCCTCGACTCCGCGTCCGAGAGCAGACCCAGCACCTCCGGACCGAACTGCTCGATCCACCAGGGCTTTACCGCGGTCAGGCCGCCCAGGTCCTCGGGCGCGCGCGGCGCCACCGCCGCGATCTCCTCGAGCGAGGCGTTCGGGCAAAAGACCCCGGGGTCGAGGCCCAGCTCCCCCGCGCGTTTGGCGCGCCAGCGTTTCAGGTCCTCGAGCCGCGACTCGCCGCGCCGGTCGAGCCGGCGCCGGCCGTTCCCGGTCGGCTGCTTGCGCTCCAGCGGCGGGTGTTCGGGGCCTTCCGCTCCGCGCTCGATCGCTTCGATCAGCTCCTGGCCGAAGCGCCGCAGCACCAGCTCCGAGATCCCCTTCCGCGCGCCGAGCGCGCGCCGCGAGGTCGGCGGATTCTGCGCCAGATCGAGAAGCGTGCCGTTGCCCATCACCTTGAACGGCGGCCGGTCGACCTCGCGCGCGCGTTTGTCGCGCCACAGGAAGAGCTCGCGGAGCACCGCGATCCCGCGCGCCGGGAGCTTGCGCGCGCCCTTGATGCGCAGGTAGCCCTGCTGGTCGAACTCGCGCTCCGGCCAGAGGCGCTGCTCGAGCGCCGCGAACTCCGCCTTCGCCCAGACGAGTCGCCCCTTGGCCTCGAGCTCGCGCTCGAGCGTCTCGGCGAGCTCGACCAGATAGATCACGTCGGAGGCGGCGTAGTCGAGCTGAGCCGGGCGCAGCTTCCTGCGCGACCAGTCGGTGCGCTGCTGGTCCTTCGAGAGCTTCACGCCGAAGTGCCGCTCGACGAGCGCACCGAGACCGACGGCGGGATAGCCGAGCATCTGCGCCGAGACCATCGTGTCGAACAGACCGCGAATCGCGATCGCGCAGTGCCGGTGCAGCACGAACAGGTCGTACTCCGCGGCGTGGAAGATCTTGCGGATGGACGGGTTCGCCATCACGGGCGCGAGCGGCTCGAGCCCGCGCGGCGGCATCGAGAGCGGGTCGATCAGGAACGTCCCGCAGGAGGCGGCGATCTGCAGCAGGCAGAGCTTGTCGAAGTAGTGGAAGAAGGAGTCCGCCTCGGTATCGACGGCGATCACCTTCTCCAGCGCGAGCTTGGAGGCGAGCTCCTCGACCTCCACGACCCTGTCGATGAAGCGATACTCCGCCATGCGCCGCTTGCTGGGACTCCTGCAGGGGTATCGACTGACCTGGACAGCGTGCGATCGGTGGGATGTCCCGCGACCCAGGCGCCGACCGATTCTAACCGGGGAAGCGCCCGAAGCCAGAGCGGATCCCGACGATCACGGCGTCTTGCGCAGGAGCTCGATCAGCTGGTCCTCGAGCCGCTCGTGGGCTGCAAAGGTGTCCCGAAACGCCGAGAAGACCGCCCGCGCGGCGCCCATGTGGCCGAGCGCCAGCTGCGAGGCGACCTGCTCGAGATCGCTGCGGATTCCGATGTGCGCCACCCGCAGGCTCCGGATCGGCCCGCCCTGAGAGGGCGCCCGCTTCTCCGCCGCGGGAAAGGAGACGTCCTCCTCCCGGGCCAGGTGCGCCAGGACCTGCTCGCGGTACTCCGTGAAGCTGCGGCGAGCCTGCGGGAGGTCCCCCGCGACGAGCGCGCGGGACACGTCCTGCTCCAGAGCCTCGACCTTTCCCGCGTCCTGCCGCCAGCTCTCGATCAGCTCGAGCGCCTTCTCCGGGGTCGCGCGTCTGCGGGCTTTCTCGCTGGCCATGCTGGCGCGGATCTTACTCGATCGCCGATGCTTTCGAGCGCGTGAGGCGGATCCATCTCGTCGCGACCCTTCTGCTCGGCTGCGTCTGGCAGCCGGCGTCGATCGAGCCCGAGCCGCTGCGCTTCCGGGATTGCGGCGACGGCTTCGAGTGCGCGGAGCTGCGGGTTCCGATCGATCATGTGCGGCCGCACGGCGAGCAGATCGCGGTCTCGCTGCTGCGGCGACCGGCCGAGAAGCCGGCCGAGCGGATCGGCGTTCTGCTCGTGAACCCCGGCGGGCCGGGGATCTCGGCGGTCGACTATCTCCGCAATTCCGCGCCGCGCTGGGATGTGCAGCTGCGCGATCGCTTCGACCTGGTCGCCTTCGACACGCGCGGAACCGGGGCGAGCGGCGGGCTCGACTGTCACGAGTCACTGGCCGCGTATCTCGAGCAGAATCCCACGCCGGTGAGCGATGCGGAGTGGGCCAGCGCCCTCGCCGTGAGCCGCGCTCTGGCCGAGGAGTGCGCGCGAAGTCGCGAAGCCCTGCTGGCGCGGATGGGCACGTCCGAGAGCGCGCGCGACATGGATCGGGTGCGCGAGGCGCTCGGCGCGGAGCAGATCAGCTACCTGGGCTTCTCCTACGGCACCGCGCTCGGCGCGAGCTACGCGCGGCAGTTTCCAGAGCGCGTGCGCGCGATGGTGCTCGACGGCGCGATCGATCCGGGCTTCGATCTGCTGACGTTCGTCGCCGAGCAGGCCGAGGCGGTCGAGGCCGCGCTGCTGGCCTGGGACGAGGCGGCGCTTCGCGAGGGCTGGCACGGGATCGCCGAGCTCGAGGTGGTCTACGCGCGCGCGAAGTCGGCCCCGATCCCGAGCGGCGCGGGCGGTCGGGCGGCGCAGGCGAGCGACGTTCTGTACGGCAGCGTCGAGGCGGTGATCGAGCCCGTCGCCGGCTGGCGGGAGCTCGCGCTCGCGCTCGACGCGGCGCTGCGCGCCGACGGCGGCGCGTTCGTCCGGCTCTCCGATCGCTACTTCCGGCGCAGGAGCGACGGCAGCTCCGGGCTGCGCGTGGACGCGCAGCTCGCGGTGCTCTGCGCCGACCTGCACCGACCCGCGTCGCCCCAGGCGTACCGAGACGCGCTGCCTGGGATCGAGAGCCGCGCGCCGCACATCGGCAGCGCGAATCTCACGAGCTTCCTGCCTTGCGCCTTCTGGCCGGAGCCCGCGCGAAGGCCCGAGCCAGTTCGCGACGTGCCAGGCGAGCGCATTCTCGTCCTGGCAGGCCGCGACGATCCGCTCACGCCCCACGTCTGGGGCGAGCGGCTGGCTCGCGCGCTGGCGGGCTCGACGCTGATCAGCGTCGACACGCGGGGTCACACCGCCTACGGCCAGGGGCACGCCTGCGTCGACGCACCGGTGACCGCCTTTCTCGTCTCGGCCGTCCGGCCGATGTCGACGCCGATGTGCCCGTAGTATGCTCGCGGCATGGAACCCGTCCGCTACGTCGACCTGCTGAATCGCCGCTACGCAGCCCAGGGCTTTCCTCCGTACCGCTGGACCGTGAACACCAGCGCTCCGTTCACGCCGCTCCGCAAGCCGCTGCGGGACTGCCGTGTCTCGATGCTGACGTCGGGCGGCGTCTCGCGCTGCGCGTCCGCGCCGTGGAATCCAGACGCGAAGAACGACCTTCGGCTCGACCAGATCGCCTCCGACGCGCCGACGTCGGACTTCCAGATCCACGACAGCTACTACGACCACCGCGACGCGGATCGCGATCTGAACTGCATCTTCCCGCTCGACCGTCTGCGCGAGCTCGCCGAAGAGGGGGCGATCGGCGCGGTGGCGGAGCGGATCTGGAGCGGCTTCATGGGCCGCATCTACGTGCGCAGCGCCGTCGAGAACGAGTCCGCGCCCGCGCTCGCCCGCGAGCTCGAGCGCGACGAGGTCGATCTCTTCGTCCTCGTGCCTTCCTGACCGCTCGACCACCAGACCGTGGGTCTGGTCGCGCGGGTCGTGGAAGCGGCGGGAATCCCGACGGTGCTCGTCTCGACGGGGCGCGACCTGACCGCGCAGGTGCTTCCGCCACGCTCGGTCTTCGTGAACTTCCCGATGGGAAATCCGTTCGGGCGCGCGGGCGACACCGCGATGCAGCGGCGCATCCTGCTCGACGCGCTGCACGTGGTCGAGACCGCAAAGCGCGGCGGAGAGCTGCTCGACCTGCCCTACGAGTGGGGCGAGCCGTTCGCTTCGCTCGTGTCAGGCTAGCGCGCTGGCCAGCTGCGCGACCGCCACGCCGGCGACGACGAGCGGCGAGAACATCAGCGCGAACAGGCCGAGTCGCACGCCCATGCTCTGCTCGACGTGCACGAAGAGATAGATCGGAGTCGTGACTCCGAGGAAGAAGTTCGCGAGCCCCCAGCCGACGTGCCCCTGATTGAAGGCGTGGATCACGAGGCCAAGCGAGATCGCGAAGTTCAGCAGGACCGTGACGATCGCCGGGATCGTCCAGCGCGCGAGCCAGGCCGAGAGCGCCTCCTGCTGCTTGGGCGAGAGCGACTGGCCCTGCTGCTCCGAGATCGCGGACTGGAACGACGCGGCGACGCTGCCCTCCTCGGGCGGGGCGGCGGCCTCGGCCGAGCCGGGCGCGGGCACGTGCACGGGCATCTCGCGCATCTCGATCTGGGAGCGGTACTTCGGCGGGATCTCGTGCAGGTTCTCGGTGAAGTGGACGTTCCCGCGGTCGTCCCGGTACTTGTAGGCCTGAGCCAGGGCGCCCGAGGCGAGCCCGGAGAGCAGCAGGGCGAGCGAGACAGCGAACACCACCCGGACGGACGTCGATCGCGTCATGCCCGACACATCGGCCCCGGGAAGGCCGCGGCTTTACCGGCTAGAGTACGGCCGCCATGCGCTGGTCCCAGATGTTCATCCCGACGCTCCGCGAAGTCCCGGCCGATGCCGAGGCCACGAGCCACCGCCTGATGCTCCGCGCGGGGCTGATCCGTCAGCTCGGCGCGGGGATCTACTCGAAGCTGCCGCTCGCCGAGCGGGTCGCGCGCCGGATCGAGGCGATCGTGCGCGAGGAGATGTCGCGCATCGGTGCGCAGGAGTTCCGCCTGCCGCTTCTGCACCCGGCCGAGCCGTGGAAGGAGTCCGGCCGCTGGGACTCGGTGGGCGACGAGCTGTTCCGGCTGCGCGATCGCAAGCAGACCGACATGGCGCTCGCGATGACCGCGGAGGAGATCTTCACCACGCTCGCGCGCGACGGTCTGCGCAGCTACCGGCAGCTGCCGCAGATCTGGTACCAGATCGGCGCGAAGTTCCGCGACGAGCCGCGCCCCAAGTCGGGCGTGCTGCGGGGGCGCGAGTTCACCATGAAGGACTCGTACTCCTTCGACGTGGATGCGGCCGGGCTCGACGTCTCGTTCCAGAAGCACGCCGACGCGTACCGGCGCATCTTCTCGCGCTGCGGCGTGGATTCGATTCCGGTGCAGGCGTCCTCGGGCGCGATGGGCGGCAGCGAGTCGGTCGAGTTCATGGCCGTCTCCGACGCCGGCGAGGACTGGATCGCAAGCTGCGCGGCCTGCGGCTACGCGGCGAACCTGGAGAAGGCGAAGTCGCGGCCGAGTGTGGTCGACGACCCGGCGAGCTCGGGCGGGCCCGAGAAGTTCCCCACGCCGGGCGTGCGCACGATCGAGGACCTGGCGCGAATGAGCGGCGGCGCGTCCGCGGAGCGACAGATCAAGACGCTCGTCTACCTGGTCGAGGACCGGGTCACGCTCTTCCTGCTCCGCGGCGACCACGAGCTGAACGAGGTGAAGCTGGCCGAGGCCACCGGCTCCACGCGCTTGCGCCCCGCGGGCCCCGAGGAGTGCCGCGCGGCGCTCGGCGCGCTGCCGGGAAGCCTGGGCGCGGTCGGCGTCGCGGGCCTGCCGATCTTCGCCGACGAGTCGCTGCGCGGCCGGCGCGAGATGACCACCGGCGCGAACCAGCACGAGTTCCACCTGCGACACGTCGATGTGTCGCGCGATCTTCCGCACGTCACCTGGGCGGATCTGCGCAACGCGCGCGCGGGCGAGGCGTGCATTTCGTGCGGCAAGCCGCTCGAGACGAAGAAGACCATCGAGATCGGGCACATCTTCAAGCTCGGACTGCGCTACTCCGAGCCGATGCGCGCGCGCGTGCTCACGGCCGAAGGCGTGGAGGTGCCGATCGTGATGGGCTCCTACGGGCTCGGCATCGAGCGCATCATGGCGGCCGCGATCGAGGCTCACCACGACGAGAACGGAATCGCCTGGCCGCGCTCGATCGCGCCGTTCGACGTGGTGGTGTCGACGGTGAAGGCGAGCGACCCGGAGCAGCGCGAGAAATCCGAGCAGCTCTACGCGGAGCTTCAGGCGGCGGGCTTCCTCGTGCTGCTCGACGACCGCGACGAGCGGCCCGGCGTGAAGTTCAAGGACGCCGACCTGGTCGGCATCCCGTTCCGGATCGTCCCCGGCCCGAGGGCGCTGGCGAAGGGCTGCGTCGAGCTCGCGGAGCGCGCGACCGGAACCACGCGCGAGGTGCCGATCGGCGACGTCGTCGCGGCGCTGCGCCAGACGAGCGGATGAGCGCGCGCCCGACGCTCTGGCTGCTCGACTCGCACTACCAGATCTTCCGCGCCTACCACGCCATGCCGGATCTGCGCGCGCCCGACGGCACGCCCACGGGGGCGGTGCGCGGCTACGCGTCCCAGCTCGTGAAGCTGCTGGTTCGCGAGCGCCCCACGCACGTGGCCGCGGCCTGGGACCTCGAGCTCACCAGCTTCCGCAACGAGATCCACCCCGGCTACAAGGCCGGCCGCACCGAGCCGCCGCCCGACCTCGCGCCGCAGTTCGCGCTCTGCGACGAGGTGACTCGGGCGCTGGGCGTTCCGGTGATCGGACTCGAGCGCTTCGAGGCCGACGACGTGATCGCGACCATGACCGCCCACGCGCTCGACGACGGCGCCGACGTGGTGATCGCGAGCAGCGACAAGGATCTCGCAGCGCTCGTCTCGGATCGCGTCTCGCTCTTCGATCCGCGCGCGGAGGCGCTGCTCGGCCCGGCCGGGATCGAGGCCCGGCTCGGCGTTCCGCCGGATCTCGTCCCCGACTTCCTGACACTCGTCGGTGACGCGGTCGACGACATCCCCGGCGTGCCCGGAATCGGCGCGAAGACCGCGGCCGCGCTGCTGCGCCGCTTCGGCCGGATCGAGGACATCCCCGCCGACCCTCGCGAGTGGGCCGGGCTCGAGCTTCGCGGCGCCGCACGCGCGGCCCGCGCGCTCGCCGAGGGCCAGGCGGCCATCGCGCTCGCGCGCCAGCTCGTGCGGATGCGCGAGGATCTGCCGATCCGCGAACGCGTCGCCGATCTGCGCTGGGACGGCGCCGACCGAGGCGCGCTCACCGCGCTCTGCGAGCGCCTCGGCATCTCCAGCCTGCTCGACCGCGTGCCGCGCTTCCGCGACCAGGTCACTCGGGGCGGCTGTGCGGAACGTAGATGAGTGAGTCGGTGTCGAAGCCGAGCTCGCGGGCCCGGCGCACCAGTCGGTCGACTTCGGCGCGACTCGGGTCGGGACGGCGGGTGAGGATCCACAGGTAGGAGCGGGTCGGTCCGACGACGAGAGCGATCTGGTAGTCGGGATCGAGATCCACGACGTTGTAGCCGCCGTAGAACGGCCCGGAGAACGAGACCTCGAGGCTGGCGACCTCGCGCGGGCCCGCGAAGCGCGCGCGCCCTTGCGCCTCGCGCCACTCGCCCTTCGCGGGATCGAAGCCGCGGTTGCGCACGTCGATTCCGCCGCCCTCTCGCGCGGTGTAGGTGGCCGAGATGTCCTCGAGGCCGCGCTCGAAGCGGTGATCGAGCCGCGCGATCTCGTACCAGGTTCCCAGGTAGCGCTCTGCGTCGAAGCTGCCGACGGCCTGCACACCGTCGGGGATCTGCCCGCACGCGGCGAGCAGCGCGAGGAAGACGAGCGGAACCAGCCAGCGCACGCGTGAATCGTGCCGTCCGGCGCCGGAACCGCTAGGGGCGCGCGCGGACGATCGCGCCGAGCGCCAGCGCGCAGAGCCCGGCGAGCGCGAGGCTCGCGGCGCCGGGCTCGGGCACCGTGAAGCGAAGGCGTGCCGGCATGCAGAAGGTGGGACAGGGCTCGTAGAACTGCCCGTAGACCTCGATGCGGGAGGCGACGATCGGCTGCAGGTTGACGTCGAAGAGGGTCGCGCCGAACACGACGCCGATCTCTGGGAATTCGACCTCGCCCGGGAGCAGGCTTGGGGTCTGGTACGGCTGTACTCCCTGGAAACTGCCCAGCAGCGTCTCTTCCCCGGCATCCGCAATCGAGGGTCCTGCGGCATAGAGTGTGTATG
>VGRW01000109.1 GCA_016875225.1 Deltaproteobacteria bacterium | reverse complement strand
GCCGGCGAACGGCCCGCCATCCCCTCGAAGGCCGCCGCTGGCCCTCGGCCGCCGAGCCACCACCGCCGACGCCCTCGCAGCGCACCGCGACCACCTACGGATCACCGTGGTGAGAAATGCGGGCTAGGCTAGACGCGATCGACACTCAGGGGGAGATTCTCGTGAAGACACTGGCTCGGGTTCTGGTGACCGCACTCTGTCTGACCGCCTCGCCGGCCTTCTCGGAAGAGGAGACCAACGCCGTCGAGGACATCGTCGGCATCCTGCAGCAGAAGGGCTTGATCGACGAAGCGACCGGCGACGAGATCCTGGCCAAGCAGGCGCGCTCGGACGCCAAGCGCGCGGCCGCGACGCCCGCGGTCGGCGCCGCCGCGTCGCTCGTGGAAGGTCTGGTCTGGAACGGCGACTTCCGGCTCCGCGACGAGCAGTTCTGGTACGGGCGCGCGTTCGGCGGCACGGCCGACGACAACAACCGCCTGCGCTACCGCGCGCGCCTGGGCTTCACGAAGCAGGTGAATCCGTGGGCGCTGGTCGGGCTGCGGCTCGCGTCTGGCACGGGTGACTACCGCAGCACCAACGTGAGCTTCGGCGAGGACTCGAACTGGTCCCCGCACTCGGTCTACCTCGACCGCGCCTACGGCCAGTTCACGCTGCCGGATCCGGGCGGGATCGGGCTCGCGAGCACGCTCGTCGCAGGACGGGTCGCGAACCCGTTCATCTGGAAGAACTCGGCCGACAAGTTCATCTGGGACGAGGACATCAGCCCCACCGGCCTCGCGCTCACCAGCTCGATCTCTCCCTTCGAAGGCGCGAAGCTCTTCGCGACCGTCGGCTACTTCGTCGAGCTCACCCAGTCGTGCTGCACCGACACGAAGGTCTGGGGCTTCCAGCTCGGCGGCACCACGGCTGTCAGCGAGAAGATCTCGGCCGGAGCCCGCGCGAGCTTCTACGACTGGGACAACGTCAGCGCCGATCCGGACTTCGCGGACGACAGCCAGAAGTTCGGGAACCTGCCCACCGCCTTCGAGAAGGACGCGCGGATCGGCGAGAGCACGGTCTTCGCGAAGTGGGGCGGCATCGAGCGCTGGCCCGCGGTCGTGTTCGGCACGGTCGCGTACAATTTCACCGCCGACTCGGGCTTCGTGAACGGGGCGCGCGTCGACCCGGACCAGTTCGCGTGGGGCTACGGGGTCGAGGTCGGCGACGCGAAGCAGCTCTTTCTGCTCGGCATCGTCTACAGCCACATCCCGGCCAACTCGGTGCTCGCGCTCTACACCGACAGCGACATGTTCGACGGCTACACGAACCGCGAGGGGTTCGGCGTCTACGTCGCGCGCGAGCTCGCCACCAACACCGAGTTCAAGCTCTCGTTCTGGGAGGGAGAGCCGATCAAGACCACCGCGAGCGGCGGCGGCGACGGCCCGTACAACCCGACCGAGTACGAGTCCGCGGCTCAGAAGGCCAACCGCAAGCGCCTGCAGGCCGACGTGAACTTCAAGTTCTAGACGGCAGCGGCAGGAGCACGCAGACGACGGTGCCTCGGCCCGGCGCCGAGCGCGCGGCGATCTCGCCGCCGTGGCGCTTCACGATCTCGTACGAGATCGAGAGGCCGAGGCCCGTTCCGCGCCCGACGGGCTTGGTGGTGAAGAACGGGTCGAAGACGCGACCGAGCACGTCGGGCGCGATTCCGCAGCCGTCGTCCTCGACCTCGATTCGCGCCATGGCGGCCGACGAGCTCGTCGTGATCCGGATCGTGCCGCTCTCCCCGACCGCGTCGGCTGCGTTCAGCAGCAGGTTCAGGAACACCTGCTCGAGCTCGCGCGGCGCGCAGTCGAGCGCGGGCACGGAGCCGAAGCTGCGCTCGATCCGAACGCCCTCCTGCAGGCGCGGCCGCGCCATTCGCACCACCGCGTCGAGCAGCGGGTGCAGCTCCGCGCGTTCGCGCTCGCCGGTTCCGCCGCGCGTGAAGCGCCGGATCTGATCGACGATCGCGGAGATGCGCTCGATGCCTTCGAGCGACTCGTCGATCAGCTCGCGGCCATCCGCGAAGTCGACGTGCGCCTCGGCGCTCTTCCAGTACTCGCGGAGCATGAGGATGTTGCTGCGCACCCAGGACGCCGGGTTGTTCGCCTCGTGCGCCACGCCCGCGGCGAGCTGGCCCACCGCGGCCATCCGAGCCGACAGCACCAGCCGACTCTGCAGGGCCTCGATCTCGCGCAGGTCGCGCACGATCACCGCGAGCCCTCCGTCGGCTCCGCGCCCGTCGCGGAGCAGCGACGCGGTCACCGAGACCGGAATCAGCTCGCCGCCGGCTCCGATCAGCTGGCCGCGCTGGTCGCGGAGCTCGCGCGGCGGATCGAGGCGTGGCAGCTGCAGGATCTCGTTCACGTTGCGGCCCTCGTGCTGCTCCCGGGGCTGCCCGATCATCCGCGAGAGGCCGGCGTTCGCAGAGCGGATGCGACCGTCCATTCGCAACAGCAGGAGCCCCTCGCTCATCGCGTCGCCGATCTCGCGTGAGAACGTGCCCGGCGAGAGGATCGAGTAGCCGAAGCGGTGCATCGAGAGCGCGAGCAGCACCCCCGTCGAGGCGTACGAGGTCGTGGCGAGCTGGGGCACCACCACGCCGAAGAACGGCAGGATCGCGTCGGTGATCGACGCGACGACGAGCAGCTGGGCGATCCCGAAGGCAATCCACTTCGCCTGGCTCCGCACGCTCTCGATCCGGGTCTCGCGGTACGCGCGCGAGGCGACCGAGAGGCCGCAGAAGAGCGAGGCCAGGCTGACCAGATAGAACACCGCGAAGAGCGGGCCGAGCGTGTACCCGGTTCCCCAGCTCCTCTGCACGGTCTGCTGGTGCACCCACGGTGTGAGCCAGACGAGCCCCAGAAACAGGGCCGCGAAGCCGAAGCAGGCGCGAAGCATGCGGCGTAGAGGCGGCGCACTCACGCCCGTGGCCGAGAGCGTGAAGCGGAGCGTGAGCGGCCCGATCCAGACCCAGCCCAGCGCGGAGAGCTTCACGAGCGCGAGTGCGACTTCGGGATCGCGCGCGCTGTTCCAGAGCAGCTGACACAGCGCCCAGAACGCGCCGCAGTAGAGCAGCAGCGCCGCCTGGCGATTTCCCGCGTCGCGCGGATCGCGTACGAGGATCGTGGTCGCCGAGACCAACAGGGCCGCGAAGGCCAGCAGCTGAAGCAGCGTGAACGCGAGCATCGGCCTCCGTCCCGACCGCGCATCGGCGCGCGCGTCGCTCCGCTTGACCCGCCCGCGGCGGCTCGACCCGACGATCGCGCCGCGTGTAGACTCGCGCGACCGGCTGCAGGAGGGCGCAAATTGGCCGACGACCTGGTTCGCTTCGAGCTGCACGAGCACGTGGCGCAGGTGACGATCGATCGGCCGGAGAGCCGAAACGCGCTGAACCCCGAAGCCTACCGCCAGCTCGAGGCGGCCTTCCGCCAGGCGCAGGCGGACCCGGAGGTGCGCTGCGTGCTCCTGACCGGCGCCGATCCCTCGTTCTGCAGCGGCGACGACGTGAAGGAGATCATGTCCGGCCCCGCGCGCGACGCGACCGTCGCGCAGCTGCGCCAGGTCCGCCCGCGCCCGACGCCCGCGGCGATCGCGGTGCTCGAGTGCGACCGCCCGGTGGTCGCCGCGGTGAACGGCCCGGCCGTGGGCTGGGGCATGGATCTGACGCTCTTCTGTGACATCCGGATCGCCTCGGAGCGGGCACGCTTCGCGGAGCTCTTCATCAAGCGCGGGCTGGTCTCCGACATCGGCGGCCTGCTGCGCCTGCCGCAGATCGTCGGGCCCTCGAAGGCCGCGGAGCTGCTCTTCACCGGCGACGTGATCGACGCGAAGGAGGCGGAGCGGATCGGGCTCGTCTCGCAGGTCGTGCCGCACGGCGAGCTGCTGCCGACCGCGCGCGCCCTCTGCGCGAAGATCGCCGCGAATCCGCCGCTGGCGCTTCGCTCCATGAAGGAAGGGCTGCGCCGCGCCCGGCTCTCGGATCCGCACGAGCTCGGCGGCTGGGTCAGCCAGACGCTCGGCGTGCTGTTCCAGACCGAGGACCACCGCGAGGGCGTGAAGTCGTTCCTCGAGAAGCGCGCGCCGGTGTTCCGCGGCCGCTAGCCGTCGAGCTCTCGCGCGGCCGCGCGCACGGCGATCCGCATCTCCTCCACGCCGCGCACGTAGCCGATGAAGAGCAGCACGGCGGCGACCGCGACCGCGAAGCCGAGCAGCGTTCCGGAGAGCGCGTTGTAGACGCCGTGGATCAGCGCCGCGAGCGCGAGCCCGGACAGGATCAGCGCGAAGCGAAGCGACCGCGTCTCGACGCCGAGCGCGATGAACACGCCCGCGACGCCGGAGAAGACCGCGTGCAGAAGCGGAAGCGTGATCAGCCTGGTGAGCTGCACGACGACGAACGCGCCCAGCGACATGCTGCCGCTGGCGACGCCCTGGGCGTAGAAGAGCGAGTAGCTCACCGCCTCGCTCACTCCGAACGCGAACCCGGAGACACAGCCCAGATAGCTGATCTCACGCAGCGTGCCCGGCTCGCGATTGCGCACGAAGATCCAGAGCAGCGGAACCGCCTTCACCGACTCCTCGAGCAGCCCCACCCCGAACACGTACGCGGGCAGGCGCACGAGGATCTGCGGATCGCGCGTCGCGCCGAGCACCGCCGACAGGCCCGGCAGCCGGTAAAGGAATCCCACGATGAACGCGCCCGTGATCGACGTGAAGAGCGAGACCCGCACCACGTCGAGCAGGCCGATCTTCTCCGGCCGGACGAAGAGCCAGATCACCAGCCCCCACATCGTCGCGAAGTAGATTCCGTACAGGTACGCGACGTCGCCGAACTCGGAGCCCGTGAGCGAGGTCCACGCGACCAGAAACAGCGGAAAGAGCGTGAAGAACAGGAACCACTGCACGCTCGCGATCGTCCAGGGCCGGTCGCGGCGCCAGAACGAGACCGGCACGAGCGTCGAGAGCCCCAGGCGCGCGAACTGCGCCAGCACCCCCGCTCGCTTCGGGCTTCCCGAGTCTTCCGGCACCTACTCGCAGCTCCCCGCCGCACCAGCTTCGCAGACGAGCGGGCAGGATGCACACTTCGGCCCCGCGGCCTTTCCGCCGAGCTCGCGGAAGCGCTTCAGGTCCTCGCTGTCGATGACCGCGCCCTCTTCGTACAGGTCGAAGATCGCGCAGGCCCGGTCGCCCGAGCGCGCGCAGACGTCCGCGGCGCGGCTCTGGCCCAGGCTGGCCCGGAACTGCGAGAGGTCCTTCGACGAGACCAGCTTGCCCGTCGCGGTGAAGTCCGCGTCGCAGGCATTTCCGTAGCCGTCGTGGTCGGTGTCGCGCTGGCCGCCGGTGAGCGTGGCCCACGGGTTCTCGTCCAGGTACTCGAGACCGCGGCGCGGATTCGGGAAGAGCACGCAGCTGTCGCAGACGTCGCCCACGCCGTCGCCGTCCGCGTCGGCTTGTCCCGCGTTCGCGAGCGTGGCGCAGCTGTCGAGTGCGTCCGGCCAGCCGTCCGCGTCGACGTCCGTGCCCGGCGCGGTCTCTCCGCCGTGCCACAGAAATGCGTCGCTCGCCCCGGGCGCCTCACCCGGGATCGCGCCGGCCAGCGCGAGCAGGCCGTTCGTGCTGCGGCAGAAGACCGGCGAGCGCGGCGCGAGGCCGTCCGGGAAGAGCGCCGCGAAGCTCGACTCGCCGGGCCGCTCGACCGCCCGCGAAGGGCTGAACTGCACGCCCGCCTGGAGCCGATCGCCGGGAATGCCGCTGCCGCAGAGCACGTTGTCATCGCTGATCGGGCCGGGGGTGTAGTCGTCCTGCCCGTCCCAGACCGCGTCTCCGTCGCGGTCGAGATCGGCGGAGAGGTCCCCGTCCATGTCGCGGCCGCGGAAAGCAACGCTTCCGAACTCGCCCAGGAGAAGGCCGCGTTGCGACGAGCTCATCCGCACCCAGACCGGGCCGCCGGCTCCGTCGACTTCGACCGGGCGCGAGGCGAACAGCCGGCGCAGCTTCGGAAGCTCGTAGTACTGAAGCATCGCCAGATTCACCATGAGGTCGACTCCGCTGTCGACGACCGGCGCGTTGGGATCGTTCGGGTCGGAGGGCGTCACCACGTCGACGCCGAATCCGATCGGCATGGCGAGGATCAGCGCCTTCGTCGTCGACTTCGCGTCGTCCGGGTCGACCAGCACGTCGTTCACCTGCAGGTAGCAGAGGTTGCTCGCGCAGCTCACGCTCGGGTCGTAGTCGGCCAGGAAGTTCGCGGCCGCGAGCTTGGGATCCTCTCCCGGCGCCACCGGTACCGGGACGATCGCGGCATCGCCGGGGAAGTTCGGGTCCGGAAGCGGCGCCGCGACGACCTCGAAGTCCATCACGTCGTCGTCGATCACGAACTGGTTGCGCGCGAAGATCCCGTCGGGGCCGGCGATCGGATCGCCGGTGGCGTCGTTCGACGGATCGCCGTCGAGCATGGCGGCCAGCTCGGCCAGGGTCTCGGGCGCGTCGAAGACGCGGTCCTGACCGATCACCTCGCCCGAGATCAGAAAGCGCTCCAGGTTCGCGGACGCGGTCTCGAGCGCGGTGCAGCCGGTGTTGAAGGGCGTTGCGACGTTGGCGTCGAGCAGGTTCATCCAGCGCGCGCAGTACTCGCCGTCGATGTTCGCGTAGCTCGCGCCGGCTCCGCCGTCGATCCGGTTCCAGTCGTTTCGCGGGCTGTCCAGATCGAGCGGGTTGTTCGGATCGGCGTTCCAGACGACCGCGCCGAAACGGGCGAGCAGATCCTGATCGATCGTCCAGGGCATCGGCTCGACCCAGCCGTCCGCCTCGCGGAGGTTGCCGGGCTCGAGCTGGTACGCGGCGCGGCCCGCGGCGCCAAGCGCAATCGCCTCGTCGGGCGTGAGCGCCAGGTACGCGCCCGGCTCGACGCCAAAGACCGGGCTCGGCGGGCTCGCCTCCACGCCCTGCCGGCTGAAGTCCTGGTCGAGATCCAGGCTCGCCTGTCCCGTGCGGCTGAAGTTCACGCCGGGCAGGTAGGCAAGCGGTGTCGCGCCGCCGCCGGTCACGCCGACCAAGGCATTCCTGCGCAGGTGCTTCACGACGGAGAACTCCTGCGTGACCACGCTCGCGTCGGCGTTCAAGAGGTCGATGCCGCCGAGCGCGGCGACGGCCAGGTTCGGATCGCGCGTGAGGTCGGCGGCGATCGCGGCGTCCGCGCGCCAGCTCTCGGCCTGCACCTTGCTGCAGGGCGACGCGTACGCGGGGCCGCAGCCGAGCAGGCTCGCCTGGCCTGCGTCCAGACTCGCCCCCAGATCCTGGAAACTCCCGCCCTGGAAGGCGAGCGGCTCGATCGCGAGGAACTGCTGGCCGAGGAAGTCCATGCCGGCGCGCGCGACGACGCTGGTGCTTCCGTCGAGACTCGTCGGCACGATCGTCTCGACGCCGTCGAGAAGCACGGCGCCGAGCACGCCGAGGCCCGAGAGCACGTTCGAGAGAAATCCGAAATCGAGCGGGTTGTTCAGCCGGTCGAGCGAGCAGTTGCCCGAATCCGGGTCGAAAGAGACGGAGCAGAGCGAGTGGAAGAGTGACTGGTGAACCGAGTGGGTCGCGGCGATCTCGGCGGTCGAGCGCAGGCGCTGCGCCCCGCCCGAATCGGGCGCGCTCCAGAGCAGACAGTCCCCCGCGCTCGGGAACACGTCGTCGGCGTCGAAGGCGACGCCGTTTGGCCCGATCGCCTGGCCCGAGCCGTCCTCGCGCACGTGGCACTGCGTGCCGCCGGCCGCGAGCGGCGCGCCGGTCACGGCATCGCTGCGGCGGCGGAACGGCGTCGACGCGATCGGAAACGAGACGTTTCCGATTTCGTTCGCGCGCGGCCGCGCGGGAAGCGTGTTGCCCGCGCCGCCGTCGACGATGGCGCGGAAGTCGGTCAGGTCGACCGGCTCGCCGCTCGCCTCAGCCGGCCGCGCCGACAGGTCGCCGAGCAGCCCGATCACCTCGAACTGCACCCGCGCCGCGCGAGCGTTCGCGGAAGTCGGCGCGGTCGTGTTGAGCTCGATGCAGTGGCCGTCGCGGTTCGTGCCGATGTTGAGCGCCGAACTCGCCCGTGCGGCCTCGCGGCAGCCGAGCGAGAGTGCGAGCGCGCTGCGGTCCTCCGCGCCGGACAGGCAGGTTCCCGCCACGCGATTCCAGATTCCGCCCGCCGCCGTGCAGCCGCGGTTCGTCAGCCAGGCCGAGCTGTACACGCCGTAGAGCTCGACGAGCTTGGTCGCGCCGGGGACGCTCGCGCTCGGCACGGTGATCTGCGCCGTGAGCGAGTAGATCGGACGGGCGACGTCGCTCGACGTGTTGCGCCCGAAGACCGCGTCGAAGCGATCCTCGTCGAGGGTCCCGCTCCCCGCGATCGGCGCAGCGAGCGAGTAGCCCGCCGCTTGCGCGGCAGCGTTCGTGTCGACGTACGGCAGGTCGTCGGCGGTGTCGCGCACCCCGTCGGGCCCGACGAAGTTCGGGTTCGCCCGGCTCGAGGCGTTGTACGCGGAGTAGACCGAGAAGCCGTCCGCGTCGTACGACGCCGGGAATCCGCCGATGGGG
>VGRW01000108.1 GCA_016875225.1 Deltaproteobacteria bacterium | reverse complement strand
ACCGTGACCAGCGCAAATCCCTGCGAGCTCGTGGAGCGGATCGAGCGCACGCCCGCGATCGTGTTCAGCCGTTCCTCGATGATGTCGGTGACGTCCTCTTCGATTCCCTCGGGGCTCGCGCCGGAGAGCTCCGCCAGAACCGTGAGCACGGGGAACTCCATGTTCGGGAACTGATCCACGCCCAGGCGCTGGAAGCCGAGCACGCCGAAGACGACGAGCGCGAGCATCATCATCCAGGTCAGGATCGGGCGCTGGATCGAGAGATCGGAGAGGCTCACTTCGTCTTGCCCTCGTCTCCGGTCGGACTCGCCACGTCGGGCTCGCGAGCGCGGCCGTGCGGCTTCGCGGCGACGACGGACCCGTCGACGAGCCCGGTCTGACCGCGAACCACGATGGTGTCGCCGACCGCGAGGCCTTCGAGCACTTCGATCCGGCCGTCGCGGACGGCGCCCGTGCGCAGCCGCCGGCGCTCGACGCGATCCTCGCCCACCAACCGGAACGCGACCGCGCCGTCGGCGCGCTGCAGCACCGCGTCTTCCGGGATCGTCGCGACGCCCTCGCGCTCGGAGATGCCGAGGTCCACGCGCGCGAAGAATCCCGGCCGCAGGCGCCCGTCGGCGTTGGGCACGATGGCCCGGACGCGCAGCATCCGCGTGCGCGGATCGACGCCCGGCGAGAGCGAGATCACGCGGCCCTGGAACGATTCGTCCGGGTAGGTCGCGACTCTCAGGTCGAGGCCGCCGCCGACGCTGACGCGCGCGGAGTCGATCTCGGTCACGTGAAACGAGACCTCGATCGGATCGAGCGCGACCAGGTCGACCAGCGCCGAGCCGGGAGCGACGTACTCGCCCTGGCTCACGTGGCGGCGCGCGACCAGCCCGTCGAATGGCGCGAGCACGGTCGCGTCGCGGAGCGCGCGCTCTCCCAAGCCGAGCTCCGCGCGAGCGGCGGTGAGACGCGAGCGCGCCAGCCGCAGCGCGAGCTCGCCCTGATCGCGCTGCGCGTCGGAAGCGATCTTGGCTTCGGAGAGCTCGCGCACGCGCTCCGTCTGGCGCTGCTGGTCCGCGAGCGCCGCCTCGGCCTCCTCGACGCGCGCCTGGCGCGACGCGAGCTCCAGGCGCCGGCGCTCGGGATCGATCTCGAGCAGCGGCACGCCGCGCGCGACGGAGTCACCCTCGTCGACGTGCAGGCGAGTCACGAGCCCCGGCACCTCGGCCGCGACGGTAGCCTCTTCGCGCGGGATCAGATCCCCGGTCGCCTGGATCCGCTCGACCACCCGCTCGCCCTCGACGCGCACGACCTCGACCGGCGGAGCCTGCGCGGCCGCCTGCTCCTCGGAATCCGAGCACCCCGCGAGGACGAGCAGGGCGGCCAGCGTGGATCGGGTCAGTCGTCTCATGCGCGGGCTCCGCTCCGGCTCGAATCGGGTGGACTGGACGCGAAGCCTCTCAGCATCGCGCCGAGCGCCGCGTCGAAGAGGTCGGGTGGGAGGGCGATGTCGCCACGGTCGCTCTGCAGCCAGACCAGACCGTGGAGCAGCGCGAAGACCGCATGCGCCGCCGTCTCGACGGAGCAGGCGCGCAAGCCCCCGGAGGCCGCGAGCTCGTGCAGCGGCCGCTCGAGCAGGGCGCGCGCCTCTTCGAACGCGGCCGGCGGAGCGATTCCGGGATCGCGTCGCGCGGTGAGCAGCCGGTAGTGCGCCGGGTGCGCGCGCCCGAAGCGCGCGAATGCCCGGTAGAGGGCCAACGCGTCGGCGAACGGGCAACGGCCGCGGCGGACGCGACGCAGCGCGAGGACGAGCCGGCGGCATCGCTCTTCGAGCAGCGCGTCGACGATTGCCGGCTTGTCGCGGAAGTAGTGGTAGATCGTCGGCGCGGCGTAGCCGCACAGCGCCGACAGGCGCCGGATCGAGAGCGCCTCGAAGCCGCCTTCGAGAACGATCGATTCGCTCGCGTCGAGGATCGCTCGCCGCGCCTCCTCACGCTGCCGGGAACGTCTGCGGAGCGCGGGGGTGGAGTCGGTCCGGATCATCGAACACCGTGCAGGCCGTCGAACAGTGTTCGAGGCTCGCCCCTTGTAGCACGGCGCGGACGGCCCGGTAAAACGGCGGGCTCGGCTAGGGGGCGCGCGAGGCGACCTCGAAGAACCAGACTCCGCCGTCGCCAGGCGGCCCGCCCCCATACTTGCTGCGGACCACCCCGATCAGCGTCTGGCGAAGCGCCTCGTCCTGCACCCGCGTGAGCGTCACGGGGTGGCGGCGGCCGGCGATCCGCAGCCAGGCGCGGCCGTCCACGTCGGCTCGCTCGTGCCAGCTCTTGCCCGGCGGGAACGACAGGCTCGCCGGGATGAAGGCGCGGCCCTCGCTCACCAGGATCCAGGTCGTGCGCGAGGTCGACTGCGACTCGAGCTGCATCTCGATCGTGTCGACGTCGGCGAACGCCCAGTCGGCGACGGGTTCGCTCGAGACCTCTCCGGAGACCAGCGCGCCGCCGGGCACGAGCCCGAGCGGGCCGTCGTGGAATCGCGCGGCGGCGAAGAGCGCGCCGACGAGCAGGGCGATCACGCCGACGATGCGCGCGAGCCAGCTCACGATCTTCATCGCTCTCACTCCTTCGCGAGAATTTTCTCGAGCACCGGCCGCAGGTGGCCGCGAAAGGCGTCCGGGTCCTCGGCCATCGGGAAGTGACCCAGGCCCGGCATGAACACGAACTCCGCGCCGGGGATCTCGCGCGCGAGCTCCCGCGAGGCCGCCGGGGTCGCGCTCCAGTCGTACTCGCCCGAGAGCACGTACACGGAAGTGCGCGAGGTGTCGATTCGCGACGCCTCGCCGCGCAGATCGTGCTCCTCGCCGTAGAAGTGCAGATCGCCGCGGAAGACCGAGGGCGCGCCCTGCGCGTAGCCCCAGCCGATCTCGCGTCGTCGCGACTCGGGGGCGGTGGGGCCGGTGAGCCCGAGCATCAGGTCGGCCTTCACGTCGTTTCCGATTCGCGGGTGGTCGAGGAAGTCGAGGCTTCCGGACTCGGTCCGCGAGGCCGCCTCGACCCCGATCACCGCACGGCAGAGCCCGGGGCGGAAGCGCGCGAGATCGACCGCGATGTGCCCGCCCATCGAGCAGCCCATGAAGACGGGCCGGGTGAGCGCCAGCTCGCTCGAGAACCGCTCGATGAAGTCCAGGAAGAACGCCAGCGTGAGCTGGTAGGGCTGCCGCCACCACGCGACACCGTCCGGTGGCAGCGACTTCCCGTGATACGGAAGATCCCAGGCCAGGACGCGGAAGCGCTCGCCGAGCCACGGATCCTCGAGCAGGTGGCGCCACTGCCGGCCGTCCGAGCCGGCCGTGTGCTGCAGCAGCAGCGGCACGCCCCGCCCGCTCTCCTCGAAGTAGACGCGGTAGCGCACGCCGGCGACGTCCAGGTGCAGATAGCGTCCCGTCGTGCGGTCGAGGAGCGGCATCAGGCGCGCGACTCGCGCAGGATCTCGATCACGCGGCGAAGCACGCCGTAGTACGCGAAGAGCGTCTCGGGATCTCCACCGAGCGACACCGAATGGTGCAGGGCCGCTCCGAACGGGTCCTGGTAGAACGGAGGCGGCACGGTCGCGAGCAGCTTCTCCCATTCCGCGGGCGCGGCCGAGATCTCGAAGTCGCGCGCGCCGGGCGCAGACTCGGCCGATCCCGCTCCCGCAAAGCGCCCGGCCTCGAAGCGAAGCTCGAAGCGCTGCTCACCGACGCCGAGGCGAAGCGCCCCGGTGAAGAAGCGCGCGCAGCGCGAGAGTTCGGGGTCCGAGGCGAAACGCGCCGAGAGCCGCGTCGGATCGGGGAACGGCATCAGCGCGATGCTATCACGCGCTCGGTCGAGCGACGGCCGAACTTCTTTACCGATTCTCCGTCGCGGACTAACCTGCCCGCATGACTCACAACATCTCTCTCCATCGTGGCTGGCTGGGTCGTGTGATCACCATCACCGTGCTCTCGGTCTTCGTTCCGCTCACGACGACCGCGTGCTTCGGAACCTTCCCGCTCGCGCGAAAGGTCTACCGCTGGAATGCCAGCGTCCACTCCGACAAGTGGATCCGCTGGCTCGTCTTCTTGCTGATCAACGTGATTCCGGTCTACGCGGGCGCGGCGATTCTCGACATGGTCTTCTCGAACTCGGTCGAGTTCTGGACCGGCCGCAACCCGATGGCCGCCGCGCCCGGCAGCACCAAGCTCGTCGAGGGTCCGAACGGCGAGCGGGCGCTCATGACCCTGCGCGAGGATCGCGCGATCGACGTGCGGATCACCGCGCCCGGCGTTCCCGAGCAGCGCTTCGTGCTCGTGCACGAGGTCGACGCGATCGCGGCCTACGACGCGGACGGGAAGCTCGTGGCGCGCGCGGGCGAGGGCTCGGACGGAGAGCCCACGCTCCTCGGCGCGGTGATCGCCCGCTAGCGCGACGCCAGTCCGCCAGGCGGAGGATTGGCCGGATTGGCCGGTCCGGATTGGCCGGTTTCTGTCCCGTTCGAATGGGATTTGAACCGGCCAATCCGAGGGCGTAGCCTGCGGGGATGCTGATCCCCATCGAGCGCAAGGCGCGCGAGCCGGTGGCCGCCCAGATCGCGGCGTACCTGCGCCGGGCGATCGAGGCGGGCCGGCTCGAGCCGGGAGCCAAGCTCGAGCCGATCCGCGTGCTCGCGAAGCAGCTCGGCCTGAACCGCGAGACCGTCGCCACGGCGTATCGCGAGCTCGAGCAGCTCGGCCTGACCGAAGCCGCGGTCGGACGCGGCACCTTCGTGCTCGGGCCCTCGGCCTCGACACTCTCGGGTGTCGGAGCCGCGCGCTCCGACGAGCGCAGCTTCGAGCCCGTCTTCTCGCGCGCGTGCGAGACCGCGCGCGCGTCGGCCGTGGCGAGGATCGACTACAGCGCGCCGCCGGGCGCGATCCACTTCGAGCGGCTGATCCCCGACGCCGGGCTCTACCCGCACGAAGCCTTCCGGAAGGCGCTGAACGTCGCGCTCGCGAAGGGCGGGCCCGCTCTGTACGACTACGGCGATCCGCGCGGGCACGAAGGGCTCCGGCGCGCGCTGGTCGAGCGGATGGCGCGCTCGGGAATCGAGGCCGACAGCGACGGCGTCGTGATCACGGCCGGCGCGACGCAGGGCTTCGCGATCGCCGCGCGGATCTTCTGCGACGCCGGCGACGCGGTCGCGGTGGAGTCGCCGACCTATCCCTGGGCCTTCGCGACGCTGGCGGCGCTCGGCCTTCGCGCCGCGCCGATCCCGCTCGCGCCCGACGGGCTCGACCTCGACCGGCTCGACGCCGTGCTCGCACAGCGCAACGTCCGCCTGATCTACACCATGCCGAGCTTCCACAACCCCACCGGGACCTCGAGCGACCTCGCGCACCGCAGGCGTCTGCTCGAGATCGCCGCCCGGCACGGCGTGCCGATCCTCGAGGACGACTTCGAGAAGGACCTGCGCGTGCGCGGGCGGGGCGCCCCGCCGCTCCGCGCGCTCGACCGGCACGGGATCGTCTCGTACCTGGGCACGTTCTCGAAGACGCTCTTCCCCGCCGCGCGCGTCGGCTGGCTCTTCGCGCCGCCCGCGATCGCGGCCGCGGCGGTGTTCGCCAAGCGGACCATGGATCTGACCACGAGCCCGCTGCTGCAAGCGGGGCTCGCGGTGTTCCTGCGCGAGGGCAGCTACGACCGGCACCTGCGCCGCGTGGTGAAGCAGCTCGAGGCGCGCCTCGAGGCCGCGGAGGGCGCGCTCGCCCGCCATCTGCCGGACGGCTCGAGCTTCTCGCGCAGCGAGGGCGGCTTTCTGGTCTGGGTGACCCTCCCCGACGCGATCGACTCCTCCGCCCTGCTCGACGATGCCAAGCGCGCGGGCGTCGTCTACGCGCCGGGCGAGCTCTTCTACCCGGACGGGCGGCGCTCGTCGTGCCTGCGCCTGTCGGTGGCGAACACATCCGTCGCCGAGATCGAGCGCGGTGTCGCGGTCCTGGGCGAGGTCGCGCGCGCGGCGCTGGCTCGCGGGAGACGGCGCGCGGCCGAGGTCGTCCATGTCTAGCTCGAAGGGCCAACGCTACGAGATCTTCGACGTGTTCGCCGAATCCCCGTACGCGGGCAACCCGCTCGCCGTGGTGCACGGTGCGGCGGGTCTCGACACGGCTGAAATGCAGGCGATCGCGCGCGAGATGAATCTGTCCGAGACCGCGTTCGTGCTCGGCGACGCTGCGCGCGACGGCGCGCACGACGTGCGGATCTTCACGCCGTCCCACGAGCTTCCCTACGCGGGGCACCCGACGCTGGGAACCGCCTTCGCGATCCGCGAGGCGTGCCTCGGCGGCGAGACGGACGCGCTGGTGCTGCGGCTGGGGATCGGTCCCGTTCGCGTGGAGTTCGCGAGGGACGGGCTCGTCTGGCTCTCGGCGCCGCGCGCGACGTTCGCCGCGGGACCGGATTCGAACCTGGTCGCGGCAGCGCTCGGTCTGTCGCCGGACGCGCTCGACGCGAGGCTTCCGCTCGAGGTCGCGACCTCGGGCTGGCACCAGCTCCTCGTGCCGCTTCGCGACCTCGAAGCGCTGCGCGCCTGCCGCATCGACGCCGCCGCGCACCAGCGCCTGGTTCGCGCGGCCGGGCCGGGAAGCCTGTACGTCTTCGCGCGCGGGGCGCGCGACCCCCGCAACCACATCTGCGCGCGGAGCTTCGCGCCCGATGCCGGCGTCGCCGAGGACCCCGCGACCGGCAGCGCGGCCGGCTGGCTCGGCGCCTACCTGCTGCGGCACTCGGCGCTCGGCGCGGCCGACCTCGACGTGCGAATCGAGCAGGGCTACGAGATCGGCCGGCCATCGCTCTTGCACGTGCGCGCGCGGCGCGCGGGCGAAGGGCTGCACGTTTCGGTCGGCGGGCGCGTGATCCCGATCGCGCGCGGCGAGCTGATCTGACACTCACACCCCAAGGAGAATCCAGATGAACGACGAGCTGTATCGGTTGAAGGTCGGACTCGCAGAGATGTTGAAGGGCGGCGTGATCCTCGACGTCACGAACGCCGAGCAGGCGCGCCTGGCCGAGGACGCGGGTGCGGCGGCGGTGATGGCGCTCGAGCGGGTTCCGTCCGACATCCGCCGCGACGGCGGCGTGGCGCGGATGGCGTCGGTCGAGGTGATCGAGTCCGTGCGCAGGGCGGTCTCGATTCCCGTGATGGCCAAGTGCCGGATCGGCCACACCCAGGAAGCTCGGCTGCTCGAGGCGATCGGCGTCGACTTCATCGACGAGAGCGAGGTGCTGACGCCCGCCGACGAAGAGCACCACGTGGACAAGTCGGCGTTCCGCACGCCGTTCGTCTGCGGCGGTCGCGACCTCGGCGAGGCGCTGCGAAGGATCGGCGAGGGCGCCGCGATGATGCGCACCAAGGGAGAGGCCGGCAGTGGCAACATCGTCGAGGCCGTGCGCCACCTGCGGCGGATGGGCCGCGAGATGCGCGCGCTCCAGTCCGCGCCGCGCGACGAGCTGATGGCGCGAGCCAAGGAGTACGCCGCGCCCTACGAGCTCGTGCTGCGCGTGGCGGAGCTTGGCGCGCTTCCGGTTCCGAACTTCGCGGCCGGCGGAATCGCGACGCCCGCCGACGCGGCGCTGTGCATGTCGCTCGGCGCGCAGGCCGTCTTCGTCGGCTCGGGGATCTTCAAGTCGGCCGACCCGGCAGCGCGCGCGCGCGCGATCGTGCGCGCGACCACGCACTGGCAGGACCCGAAGGAGTGGCTGGAAGCGTCGCGCGGGCTCGGCGAGGCCATGCCCGGACTGGCCATGGAGACGATTCCCGAAGCGGAGCGGCTGGCGAGACGCGGCTGGTGAGAGTCGGCGTGCTCGCGCTGCAGGGCGACTTCGAAGCGCACCTGCGCGCGCTTCGCAGCGTCGGCGCCGAGCCGCAGCTCGTGCGCGTTCCGGCCGAGCTCGAGCGCGTCGACGCGCTCGTGCTTCCCGGCGGCGAGTCGACCGCGATGCTCCGCGGGCTCGAGCGCGACGCGCTCGAGCCCGCGCTGCTGCGGTTCCTGGCCTCGGGACGGCCCGTGCTCGGCACCTGCGCGGGCGCGATCCTGCTCGCCCGCGAGGTGCGCGGGCCGGCGCAGCGCTCGCTCGGCGCGCTCGACATCGACGTCGACCGCAACGCCTACGGCACGCAGCTCGACTCGTTCGTGTGCAGGGCCGAGACCGACGACCCTGCCTCGGAGTTCGCGGGCCTGGAATGCGTGCTGATCCGCGCGCCGCGGATCACGCGCGTCGGACCGAGCGTCGCCGTTCTCGCTCGTGTGAGGTCCGACCCCGCGCTCGTCTCGAGCGGGCCGATCTGGGCCGCGACGTTCCACCCCGAGCTCTCGACCGACACGCGCGTGCAGCGCGCCTGGCTCAGAAGCGCGGCTTCTCCAGCTTGACGTCGGCCGCGACCCAGGCGGTCCCGAAGCGCGTGCGGATCTCGTCGTCGGGCTTGCCCTGCGCGCGCAGGCTCTCCGCGAGCCCGAAGAGCGACCAGCCGTTCTCGGGCTGAGCGACGAGATCGTCGCGGAAGGCCGCCTCCGCCTCGGCCGGCCGACCCAGAGCGAGCAGCGTCGAGCCCTGGAGCTGCCGCACCGGCAGGTACCACGACGGCGGCTCCGTGTAGTTGAGCTCGTACTCGAGGCGCTTCGCGTCCTCGAGCTTCGCGAGCGCGCGGGG
>VGRW01000107.1 GCA_016875225.1 Deltaproteobacteria bacterium | reverse complement strand
TGTTGGTTCCGCAGCGCGAGACGCTCTACGCGAACGTCTGGCACACATTTCTGCGTACGCTCCGACCGGGCGTGCCGCCCGACGACTCCCATGGCGTGCTGGTGGTTCCGGCCGACATCCCCCTGGTGATGCCGGAGGAGATCTCGCGCTTCGCAGAGCGGGCGCTGGCGTGTGGCGGGGACTACGTCGCCGGGCTCTCGCCCGAAGCCGCGCTCCGGCCGTTCGCGCCGCACGATGGCGCGCCGGGCGTCGAGATGGCGTACTTCAACCTGCGCGAGGGGCGCTTCCGGCAGAACAACCTGCACTTCGTCCGCGCGCTGCGCATGGGCAACCGCAGCTACGTCGAGGACATGTACGAGAACCGCTACCAGAAGGAGATCGCAAGCCAGGTCGGGCTCGCCTGGCGCGTGCTGCGCAAGGAGTGGCGCAACCTCTGGGTGCTCGGCTGCTACTTCGCGGTGCACCTCGCGGGCGTTCTGCACCGACGCGGCCACACGAGCGCGTCGGATCGGGTGCGCCAGTGGGTAACGCTCGCGATGATCGAGCGCGCCGCGAGCGCGCTGCTGCGAACGCGATTCGTGACCGTGACGACGGAGCTCGGCGGCGCCGCGATCGACGTCGACAACGAGGACGACCTCGAGGTCGTCGAGAAGATGCTCGAGCGCTGGAAGGCGCTGCAGGCGAGGCTGGCGCGCGCGGCCTGAGCGGGATCGAGGCGCTACCCTGGCCGGCGTGACGAGCCTCTTCCAGACCGAGACCGGCAGCCGCGCCGCGCTGCGCGACCTGTCCGATCGGGGCTTGGTGCGCGTGACCGGCGCCGACCGGGTCCGCTTCCTGAACGGAATGCTCTCGAACGACGTCGCGAAGCTCGCGCCGGGCGACGCCAGCCCGATGCTGCAGCTCGACCGAAAGGGCCACGTGCAGGCCGAGCTCTGGGTCCTGGCCGAGCCCGACGCGTTCCTGCTCGACGTCGCGCCGGGGGTCGAGGCGGAGCTCTGCGCGGTGCTCGAGAAGCACATCATCGCGGACGACGTCACGCTCGCGAGCGCGACGCGCGAGGTCGGCCAGCTCGGGCTCGAAGGCCCGGGCGCGCGCGAGGCCGCGCGACGCGTGGGCGGTGCGGACCCGCAGGCGCGCCGATTCGAGACCTCGAGCTTCCGCGGGGGGTCGCTGGTCTGGATCGCGGGCGGGAGCCTCGGCGACGAGGGCCTGCGCGTGCTCTCGCCGCGCGCGCTGCTGCCGGCGCTGCGATCCGAGCTCGCGCTGCCGGAGCTTTCGCCGGAGCAGATCGAGGCGCTGCGCATCGAGGCCGCGATCCCGAAGCTCGGCGCCGATCTCTCGCCGCGGAACTTCCCGCAGGAGGCGCGGCTCGAACGCGCCTTCTCGCTCGCGAAGGGCTGCTACGTCGGGCAGGAGATCGTCGCGCGGATCGCCTCGCGCGGCGCCGTGAACCGGCTGCTGGTCAAGCTCCGCACCCGCGCGCTCGTCGCGCCCGGGAGCGAGATCCGCCTGGCCGACACCGTCGTGGGTCAGGTCACGTCGAGCGCGATCTCGAGCGCGAGCGGTCCGATCGCGCTCGGCTACGTGCGCGTGGCCGAGGCTCGCGCGGGCATCGAGCTCGAGATCGGCTCGACCCGCGGCGAGATCGTCGAGGACTATTCGCGCCGGTAGCGGCCGCGCACGGCCTGCCAGCGCGCGCCGCGCCGTTCGAAGACGAGATCGAGCGAGTAGGTCGTCGCGCTCGGGGGAAGCGCAGCGCCCTCGGCGAGCCGCTGGCCGAGCGCGAAGCTCACGCGCGCTGCAACCGCTTGCGCGCCGTCGGCCGCAGGCTGGATGGAGACGCTCTCGAGCCGCGCGCCGACCTCCTCGTCGCGGAACGCGTAGGCCTCGACGAGCGATCTGACGCCGAAGTAGTCCAGACCCCCTTCGTCGACGAACTCCGGCGCGACGTGGTCCATCACGAAGACCGGCTGCTTGGCCTGGATCGCGTCGACGAGCGCGGGAGCGAGCTCCTCCCCCTTCTCTTCCGCCTCCGTCGGGGTCACCGGGGTCGGTTCGTCCGTCGGTCCACACGCGGCGAGCGGAAACGAAATCGCGACTGCAGCAATCGATGCCAGCGACGCTCTCAAATCCCCTCCGTATGATCCGCGGATGTCGCGGCGGATCCTCGCCCTCTTCGCCAAGGCGCCCGTTCCGGGCCAGGTGAAGACGCGCCTCTCGCCCGAGCTCTCGCCCGAGAGCGCCGCGGCGCTCTACGAGGCCATGCTCTGCGACATTGTCGACCAGCACGCCTCCGAGCGCGACTGCGAGCGCGCGCTCTGGTTCGCTCCCGCCGACGCACGCGACTGGTTCGAGCGATTCACGTCGGCAGGCTGGCGGCTGGTTCCGCAGCAGGGCGTCGGCCTCGCGGCGCGAATGGCGGCGCTGTTCCGGCTCCACGAGGCCGAGGGCTTCGATCGCATCGTGCTGCGCGGAACCGACAGCCCGACGCTTCCGGCCGGGCGAGTCGGCGAGGCGTTCGCGGCGCTCGAGCATTCCGAGCTCGCGCTCTGCCCGGACCGCGACGGCGGCTACAACCTGATCGGGCTGAGAGCGGCCTGCGACGACCTGTTCGCGCTCGAGCTCTCTCACACCGGCGTGCTCTCCGGAACGCTCGCGAACGCGCGCTCGCTCGGCCTGTGCGCCGAGCTTCTGCCCGCACACCACGACGTCGACACCTGGCCGGACCTGCTGCGGCTCCCGGCCGAGCTCGATGCGACGCGAGCACCGCGCACGCTTCGCATCGTGCGGGAGATCCTGCCCGGCTGACGGCACACCGGTTGCACGAGCGCCCTCACCGACACCTACGCGACCGCGCTGCTGCGGCTCGCTGATCGGAGGGAGCGCGATGATTCGGAACACCGGAATCCAAGCCGCGATCGCTGCGGCATTGCTGTGCTTTACGCCGCTTCTGGCGCGCGCCGACGCGGCGTCGGAGGCGCGCTTTGCCGCGATGGAGCAGCGAATGGCGCAGCTCGAGGACAAGCTCGATGCGAGCGAGCGAACCGTCGCGGCGCAACAAGAGCTGCTCAACAGTCGGGCAGTGCCTGCCGTCTCCGCAGGCAGCGAGCCGAGCAAGCTCGACGCGTTCTTCGACACGGTGAGCCTGGGCGGGTACGTGTCCGCGTCGTACGTCTACAACAACAACAACCCGGACGATCCGATCTACGCCCAGTCCGTGAACCAGTTCGATCTCGACCACAACACGTTCACCCTCGACGGCGCGAAGCTCGAGATCGGCCGGGTCGCCGCCGCGCCCGGCGAGGCGGGCTTCCAGCTCGACCTGATGTTCGGCGACGATGGCGGAATTCTCGGCGCGTACCGCTTCAACACCGACGGCTACGCGTCGGACAACTTCGTCTACGTCCAGGAGATGTACGCGTCGTACAACTGGAACGACGTGGTCCTGAAGTTCGGAAAATGGGAGACGCTGCTCGGCTCCGAGGTGATCGACACCGTCGCCAACCGGAACGTCACCCAGGGCCTGCTCTTCACCTACGCGATCCCGCTCGTGCACACGGGCCTGCTCGCGAACGGCAAGATCAGCGAGGAGTGGGGCTGGGCCGTCGCGGTCGCGAACGGCTGGAACAACGCGACCGACACGAACGACAACAAGGGCGTGCTCGGGCAGCTGAGCTTCGCCAGCGGCGCGTTCAGCAGCGCGCTCAGCACGTACTACGGATCCGACGGGAACACGGGCTTCGCGGGGCAATCCGTGGAGAGCTTCGGCCAGGATCGCGCGCTGGTGCTCGATTGGACCGCGACCTGGGCCGCGAGCGACGCGCTCACGTTCTGGGGGAACCTGGATTGGGGCAAGCAGGACGACGTGGAGTTCGTGAACGGGCCGCAGACCGTGGGCAGCGTCGAGAACGCCCAGTGGTACGGCGCCTCGGTCGGCGGCCAGTACGCATTCGACGACCGGACCACGCTGGCGCTGCGCGGCGAGATCTTCCGCGACAGCGACGGATACCGGATGTTCCCGGGCCAGTCCTCGATGGCCTACTCGCTCACCGGGACGCTGGGCTACAAGCTGACCCCGAACCTGCTCACGCGTCTCGAGGTCCGCTACGACGAGTTCAACACCGACGACTTCACGGACGACGTCTTCTCGCAGGGCGGCGGCTCTGCGGACGGCGACCTCTATGGAATCATCAACGTCGCCTATCTCTTCGACTAGGGCGCCCGAAGCGGGTCGGCTGCGCAGGATCCGGGCAGGGCTGCCCAGATCCTGCGCAGCCGGCGCGGTCGGCGGCGCTCCGAACGTGCGAAGCGCGCGCGATCGTATGGTATAAGGCTTGCTAACTGGCCCGTTCGAGTGAGGTTCGGATCGATGCAGAAGGTCGAGGCGATCATCAAGCCGTTCAAGCTGGATGAAGTGAAGGAAGCCCTGAACGGAATCGGCATCCAGGGCATCACCGTGTCCGAGGTGAAGGGGTTCGGGCGCCAGAAGGGTCACACCGAGCTCTACCGCGGCGCCGAGTACGTCGTGGACTTCCTGCCCAAGATCAAGCTCGAGATCGTCGTCCCGGACGATCTCGTCCCGAAGGTGGTCGAAGCCATCCAGACCGCGGCGAACACCGGACGGATCGGTGACGGGAAGATTTTCGTATTGCCCGTGCTCGAAGCGGTGCGGATCCGCACCGGCGATCGCGGCGAGGACGCGATCTAGTCGACTGGATCGCCAGAGAGGAAGAGATGCACAAGGACCGGACACCCAAGGAAGTGCTTGCGTTCGCGCGCAGCGAGGGCGCAAAGCTCGTCGATCTGAAGTTCGTGGATTTCGTCGGGCAGTGGCAGCACAAGACCCACCCGCTGCACGAGGTCGACGAGAGCATCTTCGAGAACGGCCTCGGCTTCGACGGATCGAGCATCCGCGGCTGGCGCAGCATCGACAACAGCGACATGCTGCAGGTGCCCGATGCGCGCACCGCGTTCATCGATCCGTTCTGCGATCACCCGACGCTGTCGCTGATCTGCAACATCGTCGATCCGATCACGCGCGAGCCCTACGACCGCGACCCGCGCCAGATCGCGATCAAGGCCGCGAACTACCTGAAGCTCACCGGGATCGCGGACACCGCCTACATGGGTCCGGAAGCCGAGTTCTTCATCCTCGACGACGTGCGCTTCTCGACCGGACCCAACGAGGGCTACTACTTCGTCGACTCGATCGAAGGCAAGTGGAACAGCGGCCGCGACGAGGGTCCGAACCTCGGCTACAAGCCGCGCTTCAAGGAAGGCTACTTCCCGGTCTCGCCGACCGACTCCCAGCAGAACATCCGCAGCGAGATGGTGCTGCAGATGGAGGATCTCGGGATCGTGATCGAGACGCACCACCACGAGGTGGCGACGGCGGGCCAGGCCGAGATCGACATGCGCTTCGGACCGCTCGTCGAGATGGCCGACCAGCTGATGGTCTACAAGTACGTGTGCAAGAACGTGGCGAAGAACGCCGGTCGCGTGGTCACGTTCATGCCGAAGCCGCTGTTCGGCGACAACGGCTCGGGGATGCACACGCACCAGTCACTCTGGAAGGACGGAAAGCCGCTCTTCGCGGGCAACGAGTACGCGGGCCTCTCGAAGATGTGCCTGTACTACATCGGCGGCATCCTGAAGCACTCCAAGGCGCTCGCGGCGCTCACGAACCCGACGACGAACTCGTACAAGCGGCTGGTGCCGGGCTACGAGGCGCCGGTGAACCTGGCCTACTCGAGCCGCAACCGCTCGGCGGCGATCCGGATCCCGATGTACTCGCCGTCGCCGAAGGCGAAGCGCATCGAGGTGCGCTTCCCCGATCCGACCTGCAATCCGTACCTGGCGTTCTCGGCGATGCTGATGGCCGGCCTCGACGGGATCGAGAACAAGATCGATCCGGGCGATCCGCTCGACAAGAACATCTACGCGCTCTCCAAGGCGGAGCTCGCCAAGGTGCCGACCATGCCGGGCAGCCTCTCCGAGGCGCTCGCGAACCTCGAGGAGGATCACGAGTTCCTGCTCAAGGGAGACGTGTTCTCGCAGGACGCGATCGAGGCGTGGGTCGAGTACAAGCGGGAGGCGGAGATCGCGCCGATGGCGCTGCGGCCCTCGCCGCACGAGTTCGAGCTCTACTTCGACATGTGAGGCGCGATCGTCAGGGCTGGAGCGCGCGCATTCCCGGAGCTTCGTGGCCGCTGGCCACGACGTAGTCGGTGTAGCCCGAGCCGTACTGCCGCACGCCTGCGCCGTCGATTTCGAGCACGCGATTGGAGAGCGCGGCCAGAAAGTGTCGGTCGTGCGAGACCACGAGCAGCGTGCCCTCGAAATCGGCGAGCGCGGCGATCAGCATCTCCTTGGTCGCTAGGTCGAGGTGATTGGTCGGCTCGTCGAGCACGAGGAAGTTCGGCGGGTCGTAGAGCATTCGCGCCATGACCAGCCGCACCTTCTCGCCGCCCGAGAGCAGGCGGCAGCGCTTCTCGACGTCGTCCCCGGGAAAGCCGAAGCAGGCCGCGAGCGCGCGGAGCGAGCCGATCGAGGCCTTGGGGAAGGCGTTCGACAGCGTCTGCCAGACCGTCGCGTCGGCCTCGAGCAGCTCCATCGAGTGCTGCGCGAAGTAGCCCGGCTTCACTCCCGCGCCGAGCACGGCGCTGCCTGAATCGGGCGAGCGAACGCCGGCGACGATCGAGAGCAGAGTCGACTTTCCCGCGCCGTTCGCGCCCATCACGCACCAGCGCTCGCCGCGGCGGATCAGGAGGTCGAGACCGTCGAAGACGACGCGCGAGCCGTACGCCTTGCGGATCCCGGACAGCCGCGCGACGTCGTCGCCCGAGCGAGGTGGTGGAGCGAACGAGAACTGGAGCGTCTCGCGGCGTCTCGGCGGCGAGACCTTCTCGATCTTCTCGATCTTCTTCACGCGCGACTGCACCTGCGAGGCGTGGCTGGCGCGCGCCTTGAAGCGCGCGATGAAGGCCTCCTCCTTGGCGAGCATGGCCTGCTGGCGGGAGTACTGCGCCGCCTGCTCGCGTTCGGAGAGCGCGCGCTGGCGTTCGTAGAAATCGTAGTTCCCGGTGTGCGTGATCAGCTCGCCGGCGTCGATCTCGATGATCTTGCCGACCATGCGGTTCAGGAACTCGCGATCGTGCGAGGTCATCACGACCGCGCCCTCGAACTCGCGCAGCCAGCCCTCCAGCCAGAGAATCGACTCGAGGTCGAGGTGGTTCGTCGGCTCGTCGAGCAGGAGCGCGTCGGGCTCCATCACCAGGATTCGCGCCAGCCCGACGCGCATCTTCCAGCCGCCCGAGAGCGCGCCGACGTCGCCGTCGATCAGCGACGCCGCGAAGCCCAGGCCCGCCAGCACGCTGCGCGCGCGCGACTCGAGGCCGTAGCCGCCCAGCGACTCGAAGCGCGACTGCGCCTCGCCGAAGCGCTCGATCAGCGCGTCCATCTCGTCCGCGCGCTCGGGATCGGCGAGCGCGTTCTCGAGCTCGTGCAGAACGCGCGCGGCCTCCGAGACCGGACCCGCGCCGTCGAGCGTGGCCGCCAGCACGCTGCTTCCCGTGAGCTCGCCGATGTCCTGGCTGAAGTAGCCGATCGTGAGGCCGCGATCGATCGCGATCTGGCCGTCGTCGGGCAGCTCCTCGCGGGTGATCAGCCGGAAGATCGTGGTCTTGCCGGCGCCGTTGGGGCCGACCAGCCCGATCTTCTCGCCGCGGTTCACCGAGGCAGAGGCCTCGAGGAAGAGGATCTGCGCGCCGTGCCGCTTGGAGACGGAGTCGATCCGGATCACGTCGGTCGGAGCACGTCGCGCATCGTGTACAGGCCCGGACCCCGGCCGACGAGCCAGCGCGCGGCGCGAAGCGCGCCGGCGGCGAAGTTCTCGCGCGAGAGCGCGCGATGCGCGAGCTCGACGCGCTCACCCGGCCCCGCGAAGTAGACCGTGTGCTCGCCGACACTGTCGCCGAGTCGGAGCGCCTGGATCCCGATGCTCTTCGGATCGCGCACTCCGGTCAGTCCGTGCCGGGCATACACCGCCGAGTGTGCCAGCGTCTGGCCGCGCGCGGCCGCGGCCGCGCCCGCGAGCGACAGGGCCGTCCCGCTCGGGGCGTCCCGCTTCTGGTCGTGGTGCATCTCGAGGACCTCGATCTCGTAGCCCTCGAGCCTGCGCGCGGCCTCGGCGACGAGCTCGAGCAGGACCGTGGCGCCGATCGAGAAGTTCGCCGTGCGCACGATCGCGAGCCGTCCGGCGGCGCGCTCGATCCGGCCCTCCGCGGACGCGTCGAGTCCGGTGGTTCCGATCACCAGCGGAACGCCCCTCGCCTCGGCCTCGTCGACCAGCGCCGCGGTCGATTCCGGCGACGAGAAATCGATCGCGACGTCGGCGAGCACACAAGCGGCTCGAAGGTCGGCGCCGAGCGCGACGCCCGGCGCGATCTCCTCTCCGAGCGCCGGGTGGGCGGCCCGGTCGAGCGCCGCGGAAAGACGCATAGCGGCGGACGCGCCGATCTGGCGCACGAGCGTCGCGCCCATGCGCCCGCCCGCGCCGACGACGAGCACCCGGATCATGCGCGCGGCAGCTCGGCCAGCGCGGCCTCGAGGCGGTCGCGGTTCTTCTTCGCCATCTCCGTGAGCGGCAGGCGCAGCACCGCGCTCGGGATGCGGCCCAGGATCGCCAGCGCCGTCTTCACCGGAATCGGGTTGGTCTCGAAGAAGAGCGCGAGCGCGAGCGGCAGGAGCTCGTAGTGGATCCGGCGTGCCCCCGCGACGTCGCCGGCCGCGAAGCGACGCACCAGCTCGGCGACCGGACCGGGAGCGATGTTCGAGACGGTCGAGATTAA
>VGRW01000106.1 GCA_016875225.1 Deltaproteobacteria bacterium | reverse complement strand
CTCGTGGTGGGCCATTTCGCTTCCTTCCTTGTGTTGCGTGGTTGCTCACAAGGAAAGCGAGATCGGCCCCCCACCTCAACTCCGACCCTCGGAGTTGGCGCCGTTACAGAAAGGAAGATGCACTACCACTTCGCGCGGCGGATCACCTCGACGTCGCTGTTCCAGAGCTTCTGCAGATACTCGCCGTCGACGCCCGGCCCGGCGCGCTTGGCCACGCGCGAGATCGAGCTGTAGTAGCCGGCGTAGATCGAGTCACCGTAGGCGGTGACCCGGTACTTGGTCGTGGTTCCGGCGCGATCGATGGTCCAGGACGTGTTCTGTGTGACCGTGCTGGCCGCCGCGCTCGTCGCGAACGCGAAGACCAGCGGGACCGCGAGCCAGGCCGCGATCCGGGATGCAGTGAATCTGCGCAACATACCTTCCCCCTCCTTCCGTAGCTGAACAGGAACGGCCGGCTGCGGCCCGTGCCGCAGCCGGCCGTGCGCGAGTGTCTCACGCCGAATCGCTGCAGAAGAAGGGGAATCTGCACCTCAGCGGCGCGCGGCGGGCGCGGCCGGCGCGCGCAGAGCCAGCGCCGTCACCAGGCCCGCCAGCGCCATCGCTCCGGCCAGGTACGAGCCGGAGTCCGCGGCACGCACGGCGAGATACCCGCTGAGCACCACGGCCAGCGCCAGGCTGCCCATCCAGGCCTGGCTCCAGCCCTTATGGCCGGCCAGCGCGAAGCCCGCCACCAGCGAGCCGAGCACGAGCCCCGTGAAGAGCGAGGCCGGGCTGTTCCCGACCCAGAATCCGAACACACCGGACAGTGCGAGCAGAGCCGCGAACGCGAAGCTGATCTTTGCCGTGGGAGTCATGTCGTCTCCTTCCCGCTTGGGTTGGCTGGAAGGTTTGCGACCGGATCGGGAGTTGGGAAATACAAAGTTTCGATCAGATCCATAGACGAAACCAATCAATTGCCGAACGCGCGGTACTTGGGCAGCAGGCGCACGGGGGTGCGCAGGGCGTCGCGGCGGAACGGCTCGCCGAGCTCGTCGTTGCAGAGGATCTCGAGCACGGTCGGGCGCCCCGAGGCGACCGCCGCGCGCAGCGCGTCTCCGATCCGGTCGGGCGCGTCGACGGTCACGCCGTCCGCGCCCATCGCCCGCGCGATCCCCGCAAACGACGGGTTGTCCAGGTCGGAGCCCACGAAGCGGCTGCCGTAGTAGTCGATCTGGTTGCGCTTCTCGGCGCCCCACTGGCGGTTGTTGAACACCACCGCGACCACCGCGATCCGGTCGCGCACGCAGGTCATGATCTCGGTCTGACTCATGCCCCAGGCGCCGTCGCCGACGTACGCGATCGCGGGCCGGTCGGGCGCGGCCACCTTGCAGCCCATCGCGGTCGGCAGCGCGTAGCCGCAGTTGCCCCACATCATCGGCGCGAACATCGAGAGCGGCTCGTCGAAGCGCAGGTAGCTGTTTGCGACCGAGCAGATGTTGCCGATGTCGGTCGTCACCATCGCGCGCCTCGGCATCGCGCGCTCGAGCTCGCGCAGCGCGCGGCGCGGCGAGACCGGCGAACCGTTCGCCGACGACCAGCCCGAGAGCTCCGCTTCCCACTCCTGCTTGCGACGCGCGATCTCGGCCAGCCGCTCGGTGCGCGTCTTGTGCGCGGCCACCTCCAGGTTCTTGGTGCGCGAGAGCAGGTCGGCGGCCGCCGCGCGAGCGTCGCCGTGCACGGCCACGGCGACCTCCTTCACCAGGCCGAGCATGCGGTGGTCCGAATCGACCTGGATCAGCTTCGCCTGCTTGGGCCAGTAGTCGATGCCGTGCTGTGGAAGCGTGCCGAACGGGCCCAGCCGCGTGCCAAGACACAGAACCACGTCGGCCTGCGCGACCACGTGCATGGCCGACTTCGCGCCCTGGTAGCCGATCGGGCCGCACGCGAGCGGATGCCTCGCGGGGAACGCGTCGTTGTGCAGGTACGACGCGATCACCGGCGCAGAGAGGTGCTCGGCCAGCGCCACCAGCTCGCGCTGGCCGTCGCCCATCAGAACGCCCCCGCCGGCCATGATCACCGGGAAGCGCGCGCCGGCGAGCAGCTTCGCAGCGGCCTCGAGCGCCTGCGCGCCGCCGGGCCCGCGCTCGAGCGGCTGCGGCGCGCGGATCTCGTAGTCGGCCTCGCCGAAGAACAGGTCGCGCGGAATGTTGATCTGCACCGGTCCGCGCTCCGCGAGCGCGAGCACGAACGCGCGGTGCGTGAGCTCGGCGATCCGCTCGTGCCGGTTCACGTGCGTCTGGAACTTGGTGATCTTCGAGAAGATCGGCAGCTGCTCCGTCTCCTGGAAGCCGCCGCTGCCGATCCCCATCGTGCCGGCCTCGGGCGTGATGCACACCACCGGCGAGTGCGCCCAGTACGCGGCGGCGATCGCGGTGACGAAGTTGGTGATCCCCGGCCCGTTCTGCGCGATGCAGACGCCGTGGCGCCCGGTCACGCGGCTGTATCCGTCGGCCATGTGCGCGGCGTTCTGCTCGTGCGCCACCGACCAGAAGCGGATCCCCGCGGGCGGAAACAGGTCGAGCGCGTCCATGTAGGCCGAGCCGACGATGCCGAACACGTCGGTCACGCCGTGCGCGACGAGCGTCTCGACGAAGGCTTCGCTGGCAGACATCCGGGTCATCGGGGCTTCCCTCCAAGGAACTGGTCGACTCTCGTGCAGATGCGATCGAGGCGCTCGGCCACGTCGTCGAGCACGGCGCGGTCGGCGACGAGCGGCGGCGCGATCGCCATGAACGTGGCGCCGCGATCGTCGGGGCGGATCAGGATCTTCGCCTCGCGGATGTACTGGAGCAGCAGCCCTCCGCGCAGGGCGGCGGTCTGCGCCGCGTCGAGGTCGCGGCCCGACTCGCGGTCGGCCATCAGCTCGACGGCGTAGAAGTAGCCCTGTCCGCGCACCTCGCGCACACAGGCGTGCCGCGCGGCCACCGCTTCGAGGCGCGCGCGCAGATAGCCCTCGTTCGCGAGCACGTTCTCCAGAACCTTCTCCTCGCGAAGCGCCGTCATGTTCGCGACCGCGACCGCCGTCGCCACCGGGTGGCCGCCGAACGTCGAGCCGTGCACGAACGAGCCGCCCGGCGAATCCCAGATCGCCTCGACGAGCCCGCGCCGCGCGACCACGCCCGCGAGCGGTTGGTACGCCGAGGTCACGCCCTTCGCGAACGTGATCAGGTCGGGCACGACGCCGACGCGGTCGCTCGCGAACCAGTGCCCGAGCCGGCCGAAGGCGTTGATCACCTCGTCGGCGCAGAGCAGCACGCCGTACGCGTCGCAGATCCTGCGCAGCTCCGGCCAGTAGCCGTCGGGCGCCACGACCGCGCCGCGGCCGTTCTGCACCGGCTCGGCGATCAGCATCGAGACGTTCTCGGGCCCCTCGCGCAGGATCGCCGCTTCGATCTCGCGCACGCAGGGCAGCTCGCGGGCGCTCGCGCCGGGCGCGCCGGGCTCCGCGTCCAGCGTGTTCGGCACGCGCACCACGCCGTCCCAGAGCATCGGCGCGAAAGGCTCCCGCATCGCGGGGATGCCCGTCACCGAGAGCGCGCCCAGCGTCGTGCCGTGGTACGACCAGGTTCGCGCGATCACCTTCACGCGCTTCGTCTCGCCGCGCGCGAGGTGATGGTTCCGCGCCAGCTTCAGCGCCGACTCGACTGCCTCCGACCCGGAGCTCACGAAGAAGACGTGGTCGAGATCGCCCGGCGCGAGCTCCGCGATCATGCGCGACGCCTCGAGCGACGGCGGATGCGCGTAGCCCCAGTTCGTGGCGAAGGCGAGCTTGCGCATCTGCGCGGCCGCCGCGTCCGCGAGGTCCTCGCGCCCGTGCCCGATGTTCACGCAGAACAGGCCCGAGAGACCGTCGAGCCAGCGCTCGCCCGAGGTGTCCCAGACGTAGCAGCCCTTTCCGCGCTCGAGCACCGGCAGGTCGGCCGCGCGCCACACCGCGCTGCGCGTGAAGTGGGGGATCAGATGGCGCTGCGCGGGCTCGCGGGGTGACATGGCCGAGAGAGTACGCGACCGGCGCCCCGTCGCGGAAGCTAGCCCGGCCGCGGCAGCGCGTAGGCGACCACCCAGTCGCCGCGCCGGGTGCCGAGCTTTCCGTGTCCTCCGGCCGCGATCAGCACGTACTGCCGTCCGTCCGCGGCGCGATAGGTCATCGGATTCGCGTTGCCGCCGGCGGGAAGCCGATCGCTCCAGAGCTCGGCGCCGGTGTCGAGGTCGACCGCGCGCAGGATCCCGTCCATCGCCGCGCTGATGAAGGCGAGCCCGCCCGCGGTGACGAGCGGCCCGCCCAGGTTCGGAAGCCCCATGTCGATCGGAATCGGAATCCGCAGCTGGTCGGGAACGGTTCCGAGCGGCACCTGCCAGAGCAGCTTTCCGGTGTCGAGCGAGACGGCCGCGAGCGTCCCCCAGGGCGGCGGGTTGCACGGCAGGTACACCGGCGAGACCAGCGGCTCGCGGCGCAGCCCGTACGGCGTTCCCGCCTGCGGCGCGAACTCCCGCAGGCCCAGCAGCCCGCGGCCCGCCTCCGCCTTCTCGGCCTCGAACTTCTCGCGTGGGATCAGCTGCACCGCGTAGGCGAGCACGGTCTGGTTCACGATCGCGATCCGGCGCGAGGGCTCGATCGCGACGCTGCCCCAGTTCGTGCCGCCCGCGTTTCCCGGGAACATCAGCGTGCCGCGCAGGCTCGGCGGCGTGTAGATGCCCTCGTTGCGCAGCGCCGCGATCTTCTCGCGGCAGCTCTCGCGGTCGAGCGGCGTGAGACCCCACGCGTCGTCGGGCGAGAGCGTCGTCGGGACCAGGTTCGGATACACCGTCGGGAAGGGCTGCGTCGGCGAGACGACCTCGCCCGGCACGTCGCTCGGCGGCACGGGCCGCTCCTCGACGGGGAACACCGGCACGCCGGTGTCGCGGTGCAGCACGAACAGGAAGCCCATCTTGGTCGCCTGCACGACCACCGGCACGAGCCGGCCCTCGTGCAGGATCTCGGTCAGGACCGGCTGAGCGGGCACGTCGTAGTCCCAGAGATCGTGGTGCACGACCTGGAACTGCCAGGCCAGCTCGCCGCTCTTCGCGCGCAGCGCGACGACGGAGTTCGCGTGGCGGTTGTCGCCGACGCGCTCGCCGCCGAAGTAGTCGGGGCTCGGGCTCGAGGTCGGCACGAAGACCAGCTCGCGCTCCGCGTCGTAGGAGAGGATCGACCAGGCGTTGGCCGCGCCCACGCGCGCCGCCTGCTCGGACTTCCACTCGCGGAACGCCGGGTCTTCGCCGCTGCGCGGAATCGGGTCCCAGGCCCAGAGCAGGCGGCCGCTGCGCGCGTCGTAGGCGCGCACGATCCCGCGCGGCATGTCGACGCGCTGGTTGTCGCTCATCGCCGAGCCGACCACGACCCGGTCGCCCGCGACGAGCGGCGGCGAGGTGATCGTGTAGTCCCAGTCGTGCAGCGCGCCGACGCCCTCGCGCAGCGACACCTCGCCGTCGCGCCCGAAGTCGGCGCAGCGCTTGCCGGTGGCGACGTCGAGCGAGAAGAGCCGCGACTCGAACGTCGCCGCGAAGATGCGCCGGCGGCACGGAGCGCCGGGCTTCGCTTCCGCGTCCTGCCAGGACGCCACGCCGCGCGAGGTGAATTCGGGATAGCGGCGCTCCGTCCCGGTCGCGTCGAAGCGCCAGCGCTCGGCGCCGCTCGCCGGATCGAGCGCGAGCACGCGGCCGAGCGGCGTCGGCAGCACCAGCAGTCCGTCGACCAGGATCGGCGTGGCCTGGAACGCCATGTGGCCCGGCGGCGGCGGCACCGCGTCGAGATCGCCGGTGCGGATGCGCCACGCCTCGACAAGCTGCGCGACGTTGCCGCGGTGGATCTCGGCGAGCGGCGAGTAGCGGTGCCCCGCTTCGTTTCCGGCGTAGACCGGCCAGTCTGACGGCGCGGCCTGCGCGGCCGCGCGCGCCGCGACGAGCGCGAGAATCGCAAACATGACTGTCCGAGACGTCCGTCCCATTCGCCTCTCCTCGCGATCGCTTCGGATCGCGGCCGAGTATATTTGACTGACCGAGCCGGTCAACTACAATCTCGGCATGCCGCGCGCGATTCCCGAGAGCCGCTTCCAGGACCTGATCGAGGCCGCAACGGCCGTGCTGCTCGAGCAGGGCTACCGGCGCACGCAGATCGCCGACGTGGCCGAGCGGATGGGCGTCTCGAAGGGATCGATCTACACCTACGTGGAGAGCAAGGAAGCCCTGCTCGACTGCGTGCTCCGGTTCGCCGATCGGCCCGCGCCGATCGCGCTTCCCGAGGCGCTCCCGGTGCCGACGCCGCAGGCCGGCGCGACGCTCCAGATGGTGCGGCGAAAGCTCGCAGCCGAGAACTCACTGCCGTCGCTCGACGCGGCGCTTTTGCGCAGGCGCGTCGTGAACCTGCACGCGGAGGTCACCGAGATCCTCGCCGAGCTGTACGACCTGCTCTCGCGAAACCGCACCGGCATCAAGCTTCTCGACCGCTGCGCGCCGGACTACCCGGAGCTCGCGCGGGTCTGGAACCGCGCGGGCCGCGGGGGCGCGCTCGCGCGGCTCAGCCGCTACCTCGACGAGCGCGCGCGGCGCGGGCGGCTGCGCCGCTTCTCGGACGAGCCGGTCGCCGCACGCCTGGTGCTCGAGACGCTGGTGTTCTGGGCGGTCCACCGCCACTGGGACCCCGCGCCGCAAGCGTTCGACGAGGCGTCCGCGAGGCGTACCGTCGTGGAATTCCTCGCCAGCGCCCTGCTCAGCTCCGGATCGCGCGCATCATCCGCGCGACGTGGTCGCTGAAGACCCCGTCGACGCCGAGCGCGAGCGCGACGCCGAGCGCGGACTCGTCCTGCGCGTCCCAGGCCAGGAGTCGCCGATCGCGCGCGCGGAACTCCGCGGCGAGCGATTCGCTCCAGTCGCTCCAGTGCAGGTTCAGCGCGTCGATTCCGAGCGCGACCATTCGCCCGGCGCGCTCGCGCGGGGCGGTTCGCATCACGGCGACGCGCGTCGAGTCGACCAGGCGGATCTTCGCGTCGAGCTCGCGGAACGAGGCGACCACGCGCCAGTTCCAGTGGCAGAGCCAGAGCCGCCTGGGGTCACCCCTTTCGCGCGCGACCGCTGAGACCGCGGGCGCAGCATCGGGATCCTTCACGTCGAGCGAGAGCTCGAAGCCGCGCCCGCAGGCGTCGTAGAGCTCGCGCAGCGCCGGCACGTGAGCGGGCAGCGCCGCGCGCGCGACCTCGCGGAACGGAGTGCCGTCGGGCATGAGGCCGTCGTGGTCCAGCACCGGCACGCCGTCGGCGGTGATCCAGACGTCGCTCTCGAGCCCGGTCGCCCCGAGCCGCAGCGCCAGCGCGAACGCCTCGAGCGTGTTCTCGGGCGCGTCGGCCGAAGCGCCGCGGTGCGCGAAGCCGATGCAGTGCGGGCGTATCGGACGAACGGCCGGCATCGCCGCCATTGGAGCACGGCAAAGGCTAAGCTGCCCGCGACCCCGAGGAGAACGAGCGTGTCGGACCCGCGGCCCTTCTGGCATCCGGAGCGTTTTGCCGGGCGGCGCGGCTTCCTGGATGCGCGCGCGCGGATCGCGACCGCCCTGCGCGCGCACTTCGCGCGCGAGGGCTTCGTCGAGGTCGAGACGCCGGCGCTGCAGGTCTCGCCCGGGCTCGAGCCACACCTGTTCGCGTTCGAGACGCGGCTTCGCGCGCCCGACCGGCCCGGCGAGCGACTGCGCTACCTGCACACCTCGCCGGAGTTCGCGATGAAGAAGCTGCTGGTCGCCGGCCTGCCGCGGATCTTCCAGCTCTCGCACGCGTTCCGGAACGCCGAGCGCTCGTCGACCCACCACCCCGAGTTCACCATGCTCGAGTGGTACCGGGCCGGCCGCGATTACGAAGCGCTGATGGACGACTGCGAGGCGCTGCTTCGCGCGGCGCTCGACGCGAGCGGAAGCGCGCGGCTCTCGTTTCGCGGGCTCGACTGCGATCCGCGACTTCCGGCGGAGCGGCTCCGCGTCGCCGATGCGTTCTCGCGCTACGCCGGCCTCGACGTCTTCGCGCTCGTCCCCGGCCCGGGCGACACCTACGAGGATCAGTTCTTCCGCGTGCTGCTGAACCAGATCGAGCCGAAGCTCGGCGTCGGCCGCCCCACCCTGCTCTACGACTGGCCGATCGCCCTCGGGGCGCTCGCGCGCGCGAAGCCAGCCGACACCCGCGTGGCGGAGCGCGTGGAGCTTTACGTCGCCGGGCTCGAGCTGGGCAACGGCTTCTCGGAGCTCACCGACGCCGCCGAGCAGAGGCTCCGCTTCGAGCGCGATCAGGCCGAGAAGGCGCGGCTCTACGGAGCGCGCTATCCCATCGACGGTGACTTCCTGGCCGCGCTCGAGCACGGGCTCCCGGCGAGCGCGGGAATGGCGCTCGGCTTCGACCGGCTCGTGATGTGCGCGACCGGCGCCGAGCGGATCGAGGACGTGCTCTGGGCGCCGGTGGACGCGGAATGAAGCGGATCAGCGACCCGGACCAGCTCGCCGAGGCGGGGCTGGTGCCGGCCGAGAAGCTCGAGGCGCTACACCGGGTGGCGTCGCGCTGGGCGGTGTCGATCACGCCGGCCATGCAGGCGCGGATCGACCCCGCCGACCCCGCCGATCCGATCGCGAGGCAGCTCGTGCCGAGCGTCGCCGAGCTCGCCATAGCCAGCGACGAACGCGAGGATCCGATCGGCGACGCGGCGTATTCACCGGTGAAGGGAATCACGCACCGCTACCCCGACCGCGTACTGCTCAAGCCCACGCACACCTGCGCGGTGTACTGCCGCTTCTGCTTCCGGCGCGAGGCGGTCGGCCCGGGCGGTGAGTCGCTCTCGCCCGCCGAGCTCGACGCCGCGCTCGCGTACATATCGCGCGACGAGCGGATCTGGGAGGTGATCCTCTCCGGCGGCGATCCGCTGATCCTCTCGCCGCGCAGGCTCGGCGAGATCGTGCGCAGGCTCGACGCGATCGGGCACCTGGGCGTGATCCGCGTGCACACGCGCGTGCCCGCGGCCGAGCCGGAACGCGTCGACGCCGAGCTCGTCGCCGCGCTTCGCGCGAACAAGGCGGTCTGGATCGTGCTGCACGCCAACCACGCGCGCGAGCTCGACGAGCCGACGCGCGCCGCGGTCGCGCGACTGGTGGATGCGGGGCTGCCGGTGCTCGCGCAAACGGTCCTGCTCGCGGGCGTGGGG
>VGRW01000105.1 GCA_016875225.1 Deltaproteobacteria bacterium | reverse complement strand
CTCGCTTCTCTTTCGCCAAGACGTTGCTCATCCGCGCGGTGGACCCGATCGGGCCCCGCGCTGTCAACGTCCCGGACGCGCTCCCTTCGACTGGCCGGTTTTCAGCCCGCCCTCACTGGCCGGTTTTGGGTGGCCACCGAGGGAGCGGGTGAGCCCGTCTTCTAACTCGAGCCCCGATGGACCGAGCACGTCTCGATCGCAGGCTTCGATCGTGAGCCGATGGTCCGGCAGCCCCCGCGCTTGATTGGACACCCGCTCGTGCTCCAAGCGAACGAAATCAACTTCCTTTCGCAGAGCGACTCTGCCCCTCCCCCGAGCCTGGCGACAACGAACGCACGCAGGTGACGTCGACCCCTTGAAGAGGACGGTACGAGGGCACCAATGAGTTTCTAGGCCGCGAGAGCGCAACGCTCCCGCATCTCCGCTAGCCGGAGAGCGAGCCTCGATAGGTGTTGGGTGCAGAGTCCTCGACTCGCACCAGCATTCGAAACGAAGCCAGAGAGCCGCGAAGAGAAACACGCGATCGCGAACTCACCGACGGCGCATCGCCACGCTGCCGGACGGACGGTCTCCGTCACTTGACGCCACCGGGCCTGATAGGTGTTAGCCGGTTGCCTTCGGATCCCAGAACTCGACGGCAAACTGAAGGGTGCGCAGCAGCGGAAACTCCTCTGGAACTGCCGCCTTGGCTAAGCGGCGGCCCACAAGGCCGGACCTGATCTCAATCAGGAAGTCGCGTGCGAACAAGACGCGACCACCAGAAAGCGGTCTTCCGGACTCCCCTCCCCCGTAGACGAAGAGACCTATCTGGTCGATCTCTGACGGGACATCAACGCCGTCGAACAGCGCAGGAATGTACTTGCGCCCTGCCGCGAACTTCTTGGCGTAGCGCTGCTCCCGGACGGCCCAGCTCGACGCATCGAGAGACGGTTCGATGTGTACGAGCCGCTTCAGACCCGGATGAAAAGCCACCACATCGAGTTCGCACTCGTAGCCGCCAGCGGGTCGCTTCCCGACTTGGATGTTCCGACGCACGAAGTAGCCTTGGAACTCGTGCCACTCGGCGACGAGGGACTCGAGGTGGTTCCCAGCCATGAACCCCTCATCCGGCTAACGGATCGGCGCTCAGCTGCCGGCAAGGGCCGCCACCGTGGCGGACCGGAGCACCGATGTTCGTTGCCAGACCCTACTACGGCCGATCGGAGCGCGGCCCTTGACGGTCAGCTGCAGCGCCTTGTTGGGCAGCGCTCTTTCAATGGGACAAAGGAGGTGGAGCGTAACGGCACGCTCTGATCCAGTGACTACTGCTTGCACATGTTGCCTTCGTATCGCCATGAGAGGATGGTTCTTGATTCATCGACGGTGAAGGTCGTCTTGCATGTGCGAGGTACGGCCACCGCCATATTGCCCACAGGTACAGCGACGGCGCCGCCGTGGGAGTCCCATGTGTACATCGTGCGCCCGTCCGGAAGTGGGTAGGTGCTGCTCGGCGGGCCCCACGATTCGATCAACCTTGAGACGTCAGCGCCGACCCACGAGTTGAGCATCTTCTCGTAGCCACCGGCTGTCGCGCAGGAAGTCATGACCACGGCTGCGAGAATGCAAAATGCGAGCGCGATGCCGGCGAAGTGGGCGGTGTCGACTCTTCGGGTTCGCATGAAGCCTCCGCGGCTGCCCAACAAGTATTGTCCGGCACCCGGCCCCCTGGCCGAGCGCGTTGATATCGTTTCGCGCGGTGGCCGGAAGGTCAACCAGGTTCTCGTCCTTCCTGGGTTCTCTTCCGCCATCGATCTCTGGTAACAGTTACCGGAGCTTGCTTGCGGGGCAGATTCGGGCCGGGCGTGCTGTGCGAGCGATCCGGGGAAAGTGACTCGACGCAGGTCACGTCGAGCCGACAGGCCGTCGACCCGGCGGGCCGGCTTCCTGGGCGCAGCGATCGGCCAGTCCGACAAGCGCCGCTAGCTCGCGGTTGGCTCCCGCAGCACCCCGTCGCGCACCAGCGCGTCGATCCGCTCGCGCGAATATCCGAGCCGCGTGAGCAGCTCTCGCCCGTGCTCGCCGATTTCGGGGGCGCGGGTGGCGGGGCGTTTGGGGGCGCCGTCGAGGTGGATGGGGCTGTCGACGGTGCGCAGGCCGGGGCGGACTCCCGGGCCGACGACGGGGCGGAAGACGCCGTTTGCGATCATCTGCGGGTCGTCGGGCAGGTCGTCGATTCGGGCGATGATGCCGAACGTGACGCCGTGGCGGTCGAGCTCGGCGCGCCAGTGCGAGAGGGGGTGCGCGGCGAAGATCGGGTCGAGGATTTCGACCAGGGCGGGGGCGTTCGCGCGGCGCGGGGCGAGCTCGGCGAAGCGCGGGTCGCTGCGCAGGTCGGGCCGGCCGATCGCGTCGGTTAAGCGCGACCACTCGACGGCTTCTTGCACCATGGCCAGATACAGGCCGCGGTCGTCGGCGCAGACGTAGCTGTTGACCAGGGCGTTCAGTGACTGCGAGCGCGGCGGCACCTGGTAGGTCTTGCCGCCGCAGAGCGCGGCTTGGATGAGGAGTGAGTTCGACCATGCGCCGTTTGCGATCAGCGACGTGCGCACGCGGCGGCCGCGGCCGGTGCGCTCGCGGTCGAAGAGCGCGAGGGCGATCGCGCCGAAGAGCGCCGCGGCGCTGGGGTTGTCGCCCATTCCCGCGGTCGCGAAGCCGAAGTCGCCGCCGCCCGGGCGCACGGAGTCCATCAGGCCCGAGCGCGCCCACCAGGCGGTCGCGTCGTAGCCGGGCTTCTCGACCTCTTCGCCCGCGTCGCCGTAGCCGGTCGCGTGCGCGTAGATCAGGCGCGGGTTCGCGGGCGCGACGTCCTCGTAGCGCATGCCGAGCTTGGCCAGCACCGACGGGTGCAGGTTGGTGATGAACACGTCCGCGCCGCGCACCAGGTCCATCGCGACCGCGCGGCCCTCGGGGCGCCGCACGTCGAGCGCGATCGACTTCTTGCCGCGCGAGGTCAGGATCCAGCAGTAGTTCTCGTCGCACTCTGGCAGCGGCTTCAGCTGCGGCAGGTAGCGGTACGCGTCGCCGATCTGCGGGTGCTCGATGTGCACGACCTCGGCGCCGAAGTCGCCCAGGATCGTGCCGGCCGCGGGCGCGAACACGAACGTCGCGAGCTCCACGACGCGGATGCCTTCGAGCAGGTATTTCTCGCTCATGACTCGTCCTCCCATATCGGTTCGTGCGTGCCGAGCTTCGCGGCCGGACGCGCGTAGCGCGGCGGGGTCTCCGAGAGCTCGGCTGCGTGGCGCACGGCGCGAAGCCGGCCGAACGCGGCGTCGCTCTCGTCGATGCGATCGGCGACGTCTTCGAGCGCCAGGTCGCGCGCGCCGAGCCCGCCGTCGACGCGGCCCAGGCTGCGGATCCAGCCGCCCGTCTGCGCCAGCGACACGCGCACGTGCCAGCTCCCGCCCTCGCGTGCCTGGCGCAGCCGCGCCATCAGCGCGCCGAACGCCATGAGCTGCCCGGAGGCGTGGTCGAGCGCCTGCGCGGGAAGCTCCTTCGGCCCGTCGATTCCCGCGGCGCGGCCCTCGTCGCAATTGAAGCCGGTGGCGGTCTGCACCAGCGAGTCGAAGCCGCGCTTTTCCGACCACGGCCCGACGTGGCCGTAGGCCGAGAGCGAGACGTACACGATTCCGGGTCGGATCCGCGCCGCGTCCTCGGGCGAGAAGCCGTGCCGCGCGATCGCGCCCGGCCGGTAGCCCTGCGCGAAGACGTCCGCGCGCTCGAGCAGGCGCGAGAGCGACGCACGTCCGTCGGCGGTCTCGAGATCGACGAACGCGGAGCGCTTGCCGCGCCCGGAGTCGATCACCAGCCACTCGATCGACGGGAGCGCTGGCGACGCGATGCGCAGCACGTCCGCGCCGTGCGCGGCGAGCGTGCGGCCGCAGACCGGCCCGGCGATCACCCGCGTCAGGTCGAGCACGCGCAGTCCCGAGAGCGGCCGCTCGCCCGCGCCGAGCGCCCGCGGCGCCGCGTCGCCAATCCGCTCGATCGTGAAGACGGGCAGGGCCTCGAGCGCGCGCGCCTGCGGGTGCCGCGACCACGTCTCGTGCTCTCGCAGCATCGCGACGACGCAGCCCGCGGCGCTCGCCTCGCTCTCGAACTTCTCCGCGTCCCAGCTGGAGAGCGCCTGCTGCACGGCCTCGCGGTCGTCCGCGCAGCCGAGCAGCGCGATCACGCGCGCGCGGTGGTGCGCGAAGTTCGTGTGCAGGCGCACCGTGCCGCCGTCGCGCGTCCGGTACAGCCCGGCGATCGGATCCCAGAGCGCGGCGGGCGCGCGACCCTCGACGCGCAGGTAGCGCTCGCTGCGGAACTCGATCGCGGCCGCGCGCGCGTCGACAGTCACGGCTTGCGCGCGCCCGGTCCGCAGCCGCCACAGCTCCGCCGCCGCGAGCCCCGCGGCGGCGATCGAAGCCTGCGCCGCGGTCGCGATCCGGAACGACGACGGCAGCACCGGGTCGCCGCCGGCCAGGCTCATCCGCGAAAGCGCGTCCGGATCGCCGCCCGCGAGCGACCAGAGCTGCCGCAGCGCCGCGGCGGCGTCGCTCATGCCGCGAGGAACTCCCCGAGCACCTCGAGGAACTTCTCGAGCTGATCGTGGTGCACCCAGTGACCCGCCTTCTCGACGTTCACCACCTTGGCGTTGCGGAAGTGACTGGCGCGGCCGTCCTTCACCGGGTCGCTCGCCCAGCTCTCCGTTCCGCGGATCAGCAGCGTCGGACAGGTGATCCGGCCCCAGAGCTCGCGCGCCTCGTCGGCGTTGAACGAGTAGGGCGAGAACGCGCGCACGTAGTTGTCGAACTTCCAGCTGTAGCTGCCGTCCTCGTTCTGGTTCACGCCGTGCACCGTCAGGTGCCGCGCCTGCTCGGGCGAGAGCTTGGGGTTTTCGGACTGCATGCGCGTGAACGCCTCTTCGATCGACGCGTACTTGCGCGGCGAGCGGCCGGAGAGCGCGCGCATCTGGTCGATCCACTCCGTCATGCGCCGGTGGACGTGCAGCTTCGCGCGCGCGGCGATCATCGCCGGCGGCGGGCCCAGGCCCTCGATCGCCACCAGCTTCGCCACGCTCTCGGGGTAGATTCCTGTGTAGGACAGGCTGATCGAGCCGCCGAGCGAGTGCGAGACGATCGTGATCGGCGCGAGCTTCTTCTGGTGCACGAGCTGCGCCAGGTCGTAGACGTAGTCGATCATTCCGTAGTTCGCGCCGGTGACCCAGGCCGAATCGCCGTGACCCCGAAGATCCGGCGCGAGCACGTGCCAGTCGCGGCGCAGCCGCTCGGCCACCCAGTCCCAGTTGCGGCAGTGGTCGCGGCCGCCGTGCACGAGCAGCAGCGGCGGAGCGCTCTCGTTGCCCCAGTCCACGTAGTGCAGCCGCAGCCGGTGCGACCAGAAATAGCGCGAGGTCGGTCCGAGGAACTCTGGTGTCATGCCGGCATGATGGCAGGCCCGCGTCGATCGGGTAAAGATCAGCCATGGCCAAGCACGGATCGCGCGTCTCCGGCCGGCTCTCGCGGGCCGAGCTCGAGGAGCTGGTGCACAACGGCGAGATCGAGACCGTCGTCACGGTCGTGCCCGACATGTACGGGCGGCTGGTCGGCAAGCGGATCACCGGCGCGTACTTCCTGGAAGAGACCGCCGAGCACGGCATGCACGTCTGCGACTACCTGCTCGCCTGCGACATGGAGATGGACCCGGTCCAGGGCTACGCGTTCACGAGCTGGGAGAAGGGCTACGGCGACGTGCTCTGCAAGGTCGACTGGGCCAGCCTGCGCCGCGCGAGCTGGCTCGAGAAGAGCGCGATCGTGGTCTGCGACGTGTTCGACGAGCGAAGCGGCGCGCCGGTCGACGTCGCGCCGCGAACCATCCTGCGCCGCCAGCTCGCGCGCGCCCGCGAGCTCGGCTTCCTCGCGCTCGGCGCCTCGGAGCTGGAGTTCTTCGCATTCCGCGAGAGCTACGCGAGCGCGAGCGCCAAGGGCTACCAGGGACTTGCGACCTTCGGCGAGTACGTCGAGGACTACCACATCCTGCAGGGCACCAAGACCGAGCCGCTGGTCGGCGCGATCCGCCGCAACCTCGAGGCGTCGGGGATTCCCGTCGAGTTCAGCAAGGGCGAGTGGGGCCCGGGCCAGCAGGAGATCAACCTGCGCTACTGCGAGCTGCTCGAGATGGCCGACCGCCACGTGCTGTACAAGAACGCGGCGAAGGAGATCGCCGCGGCGCAGGGGCTCGCCATCACGTTCATGGCCAAGTGGGACGCGGCGATGGCCGGCAACAGCATGCACGTGCACACGAGCCTCTGGGACCTGGCCGGCGAGAAGAACGCCTTCGCCGGCGACGAGCCGCTTCCCGGCAGCCCCATGCGCGCGTCGAAGACCTTCCGGTTCTGGCTCGGCGGACTGCTCGCGCACGCGCGCGAGATCGCGCTCTTCCTCGCGCCCACGGTGAACAGCTACAAGCGCTTCATGGAGGGCACGTTCGCGCCGACCGCGATCGCCTGGGCCGCCGACAACCGCACCTCCGGCTTCCGGATCGTCGGGCACGGATCGTCGCTGCGCAGCGAGTGCCGGATTCCCGGCGCGGACGCGAACCCGTACGTCGCGTTCGCGCTGCTGATCGCCGCCGGGCTCGACGGAATCGAGCGGCAGCTCCAGCCGCCGCCGATGCTCTCGGGAAACCTCTACGGCGCGAAGAACGTGCCGCAGATCCCGCGCACGCTCGGCGACGCGATCGCGGCCGCGGAGTCCTCCAGTTTCGTGCGCGGCGCGCTCGGCTCCGACGTGCTCGAGCACTACCTGCACTTCGCGCGCGTCGAGAAGTCGAAGTTCGAGAACACGGTCACGACCTGGGAACGCGCGCGGTACTTCGAGCGGATCTGATGCGACCACGGATCGGCATCACCACCTACGGACCCGAGGGCGCGCGCAGCTCCTTCTCGCTGCCGCGCTGCTACTCCGACGCGGTGGCGGCGGCGGGGGGAATGCCGGTGCTGCTGGTCTCGGGCTCGATCCCCGACGAGGAGCTGCTCGGTTCGATCGACGCGCTGATCGTCGCGGGCGGCGGCGACATCGGCCCGGAGTCGTACGGCGGCGCGGGCCACGAGACGGTCTACAGCGTGAACCCCGTGCGCGACTCGTTCGAGATGTCGCTGCTGCGCCGCGCGCTCGAGCGGACGGATCTTCCCGTGCTCGGCATCTGCCGCGGCATGCAGGTCATGAACATCGTGCTCGGCGGCGATCTCGAGCCGCACCTTCCCGACGTGTACGGCGAATCTGTGCTGCACCGGCTGCCGCCGCGCGAGCCGACGCAGCACGGCGTACGCGCGGAGCGCGCCGGCGTGCTCGGCGAGATTTTCGGCGGCGACGAGTTCCCGGTCTGCTCCTGGCACCACCAGGCGCTGCGCCGGCTGGGCAGCGGCCTGGCGGTGACGGCCCATGCACCGGACGGTGTCGTCGAAGGCGTGGTCTTCGACTCGCACCCCTTCGCGCTCGGCGTGCAGTGGCACCCGGAGATGCAGGCGCTCGACGACGCGCGGCAGCTGCGCCTGTTCGCGGCGCTGGTCGACCGCGCGCGCCGCTCGCCGTGAGCGAGGCGGAAGGAACCGTTCTCACGGTCACGCGCGGCGGCTGCGACGTGGTGCACGGCGAGCAGGTGATCAGCCTGAAGCTGGTCGGAAAGCACGCCCACCGCGAGATGGCGCTCGCGGTCGGCGACCGGGTGAGCTTCGACCCGCTGCGCAAGATCGTGATCGACGTGCTCCCGCGCCGCACCGTGCTCGCGCGGCAGCGCAGCTTCGGAAAGCCGCGCGAGCAGGTTCTGGCCGCGAACGCGGATCTGCTCGCGATCGTCGCGTCGGTCGCGAGCCCCCCGTTCCGCTCCGGCGCGGTCGACCGCTTCCTGCTCGCCGCGCACCTGGGCGGCCTCGAGGCGATCCTGGTGGTGAACAAGCTCGACCTGCTGCAGCCCGGCGCCGCGCTTCCCGACGAGATCCGCGCCTGCGAATCGGTGCTCGAGGTGTTTCCGGTCTCGGCGCGAACGGGCGCGGGGCTCGAAGCGTTCCGCGCAAAGCTCGCGAGAAGCACGACCGTGCTCGCCGGCCACTCCGGCGTGGGCAAGTCGTCGCTGATCAACGCGCTCGAGCCGGAGCTTCGGCTCGAGACCGGCGAGATCAGCAAGTGGGACCGCGGCTCGCACACGACGTCGGCCTCGACCTATCTGCGGCTCGCGAACGACGCGGTGGTGATCGACACCCCGGGCGTGCGCGAGATCGCGGCCGGCCCGATCGACCCGAGCGCGCTGGGCCCGGTCTACCCCGAGATCGAGCTTCTCTCGGCGGGCTGCCGCTTCCGCGACTGCCGCCACCGTGCCGAGCCCAGCTGCGCCGTGCGCGCAGCCGTGGAATCGGGCGCGCTCTCCGCCGCGCGCCTGGCGAACTACCACCGACTGCTCGACGAGGCGGTCGCCGTGGTAGGATCGCCCCCACGATGACCCGACTCACGAAGCTCTCCCGCTCGATCGCCGGACGCGCCGCACTCGTCACCGGAGCCGCGAGCGGCATGGGCCGCGCCACCGCGCACCTCTTTGCCGACGAAGGCGCACACGTCGCGGTGACCGACGTCGGTCGCGACGCGGTGGAGCGCGTGGTCGACGAGATCCGCGCCGCCGGCGGCTCGGCGCGCGGCTTCGCGATGGACGTCTCCGACGACGCCGCGGTCGCGCGCGTGGTGCCCGAAATCGCGGCCGCCTTCGGCCGGCTCGACATCGTGATCAACAACGCCGGCGTGATCCGCTTCGCGAAGATCGACGCCGACGACTTCATGGCCAGCTGGGACTCCGCGCTCTCGATCATGCTGACCGCGCACGTGCGCGTGGTGCGCGCCGCGCTGCCGTTCCTGCGCAAGTCCGACGCCGGGCGGATAGTGAACATCGCCTCGACCGAGGCGCTCGGCGCCACCAAGTTCGGCAGCCCCTACACCGCGGCGAAGACGGGCGTGGTCGGCCTCACGCGCGCGCTCGCGGTCGAGCTCGGCGCCGAAGGCATCACCGTGAACTGCATCTGCCCCGGCCCGATCCGCACCGCCATGACCGCCCCGATCCCCGAAGAGCACAAGGCGATCTTCGCCCGCCGCAACGTCGCCCTCGGCCGCTACGCCGAGCCCGAAGAAGTCGCGCACGGCACGCTGAACTTCTGCCTTCCCGCCTCGCAGTACATCACCGGCGCCACGCTCCCCGTCGACGGCGGCATGACGATCAAGAACGCATAGGCGCGCTGTCCGATCCCGGGCGCGCGAGAGCAGCCGCGCGGGCTACAGTGTGACCGTTGCAGCTCGCGGACCATCGAGCCCTGAAGGTCGAGAATACGCTTGCGCGGGAGCAAGAGGTCGGCGTGTGACTGAGCA
>VGRW01000104.1 GCA_016875225.1 Deltaproteobacteria bacterium | reverse complement strand
TCAACGCCTGGCTGCAGAACTTCCGCCGCGTCGTCACCCGCTGGGAGTACAAAGCCCAGAACTACCGAGCATTCGTCCAACTCGCCTGTATCTGCATCATGCTGAGACAATTTTGAGACTGCCTCTAGTTGCGCTCGGGCTGCGTGCGCAGCTTCTCGAGCTGATCGCGGAAGCGTTCGCAGGGGTCCTCGTCGTCGACCCGCGGCGTGAACCAGATCAGATCCAAGCCGGGGCGGTGGCGCGCCGCCTCTCGCCCGAGGTCCTCCGTCGAGATCGGGCCCGCGGGCACCTCGGCGAAGCCGAGCGCGAGAACGCTGCGCCCGGGCGCGCGCCGGCCGAGATACAGCGGAACGGCCCGATCGCTTCGGACGTGCCCGGCGCCCGCGATCAGCACCGCGCCGTCGCTGCCCGGCGCAGAGAGCAGCGCGTCCGCGAGCGCGGCGTCGCGAGCGCGCTGCAGCTCGATCATCGCGTCGACCATCGAGTCCGGAGCCATCCCGCAGTGCGACGTGCGCACCTCCTCGGCGAGCTCCTGGCGCAGCGCGTCGGGAAGAGGCGGATCGATCGCAAGGCGCTCGCGCTCCGCCGCGGGAAGCGCGGCGAGTCCGCCCTTGCGAATCCGCGCCAGGTCGGAGCGAGCCAGATCCGCGGGCAGGATCGGAAGGTCCGCGGCGAGCGCCGCGGCGAACACCGGCCGGTAGAGCTCAAAGTCCGGCCAGCCGCTCCGCGCCCAGTCGAGCGCGTCCGCCAGCGCATCCGGGTCCGCGGGATGATCCGACCGCGCTGCCGCGAGCGCATCTGCCCGATCGCGCGCGATCATCTCGAACGCGATCGCGGGCCTGCGACCGGCTCGCGCGATCCCCTCGATCAGCCACGCCTGCAGGCGGTGATGATCCGGATGGTCGTGCCGCTCCCCGAGCAGGACGAAGTCGGCGCGCGCCGCGCGTTCGAGCGCGAGCGCGGGCGTGATGAAGCGCTGCTCGGCGGAATCGAACACGCGTCCGGAGAGCGGATGCTCACGGCCGAGCGGCGCGCGCCATTCGAGCCACGGCTCGGCCGGCTGCGCGGGCGCCGAGCCAGGACTCGCGCAGCCGAGCAGCGAGGTCGCCGCGAGCAGCGCAACGACGATTGCGACCCGCTCGAGTGGCATGCCCTCAGCCCGACTCGAGGTCCACGCCTGCCAGCGCGAGCCCGATCCAGACCAGCCCCAGGAGCAGCGAGCCAAGCGATGCCGAGAGGAAGACCGTGCGGTAGGCGCGGCTGCTCTCTTCGCGTGGCGCGAGCACGCCGAGCAGCCACGAGACACCCATCATCGACGCCACCGTCCCGGCGCCGAAGCCGGTCAGGTAGAGCACCGACTCGGCGAACGAGTGCATGCCGGCCGCGGGAAGCACCGCGAGCGTGCTCCCGGTTCCGACCAGCCCGTGCAACGTTCCGATCGAGAGCGCCGCGGTCGCGTGGACGTGGGCGTGGTCGGCTTGGTAGGCGTGCGAGAAGTGGTCGACCGAGTGCTGCAGGTGCCAGAGTTCCCAGACGCCGACGGCCACCAGCACGAAGCCGACCAGGTAGTCGCCCACGCCCGCGAGCAGCTCGAGATCGAGCCAGTCGGCGGCCGTGATGAAGAGCAGCGCGACCGCGACGATGCCGACCGCGTGCCCTAATCCCCAGCGCAGTCCGACGACCCACGCTCGCCGGTGCGCCTCCACCGAGAACGGCGCGAGCGCAGCGACGTGGTCGGGCCCGAGCAGGACGTGCCCGAATCCTGCCGCGATGCCGGTCAGCAGGACGAGGATCACGAGACGGCGGGGCGAGTCAGCGCGGCCCGATACTCGGCCGCGAGCTCCACGTAGTGTCGGTTCTGCTCGTCGAGCTCCGCGCGTTCCTGGTCCGAGACCCGGCGGGCCAGACGCGCGGGGCGGCCGAGCCAGAGCTCGCGCGGGCCGACCCGCTTGCCCGGCGCGAGCAGCGACCCGGCTCCGAGCATTCCCTCGCTCGCGACGAACGCGCCGTCCAGGATCACCGATCCCATGCCCACGAACGCCCGGTCCTCGAGCGTGCAGGCGTGCACGATGCAGCCGTGGCCGATCGTGACCTCTACACCGATCAGGGTCGCAAACCCGGCCCGCGAGACGTGCACGATCGAGCCGTCCTGCAGATTCGTGCGCGCGCCGATCCGCACGCGCTGCACGTCCCCGCGAACCACGCAGCCGAACCAGACGCTGGCCTGCGCGCCGACCTCGACGTCGCCGATCAGGGTCGCGCCGGGCGCGACGAACGCGTCGCTCGCCAGGCGCGGGCGGGAGGCGCGATAGGACAGGATCCGAGCTTCCAAGGTGCGCGGATTCTAACGCCCATGCGCGGCTTTAGAGGGCGGCCGCGGCGGTTCGATCGGGGTCGGGATCAATCTTGACTTGATCGTACACTTTATTAGGCTGCGGGAACGATGCAGCTCCTCGCCCAGGAAGAGTACGGGCTGCGCTGCCTGGTTCAGGTGGCGCGGCAGCGCGGCTCCGACCCGCTCACGATCCCCGAGATCGCCGCGCGCGAGGGGATCTCGCCCGAGTACGCCGCCAAGCTGATGCGCGCGCTGCGCCAGAGCGGCTTCGTCACGAGCACCCGCGGGGCCGGCGGCGGCTACCACCTGTCCCGTCCGGCGCAATCGATCACGGCCTGGCAGGTGGTGCAGGCGCTCGGCGGATCGCTCTTCTCGGCGGAATTCTGCGAGGCCCACCCCGGGCAGCTCCACGACTGCGTGCACTCGACCGGCTGCTCGCTCCGCGGCCTGTGGAGCTCGGTCGAGAGCGCGATCCGCGAGATCCTGGAGGGCAGGACCGTCGCCGATCTGGCCGGGCTCGATCGCGAGCTGCTGGCGATCTCCGACCCGCCGGGCGAGCCCAAGCCAGGGGCCACGCCATGAGCCGCAATCCCGAGCTCGGAGCACTGGCGGAGCGCGAGTACGAAGCCGGCTTCGTCACCGACGTCGAGTCCGAGACCGTAGCCCCCGGGCTCGACCCCGAGGTGATCCGGCGCATCTCCGAGAAGAAGGGAGAGCCCGGCTGGCTGCTCGACTGGCGGCTTCGCGCGTTCGCCCGCTGGAGCGAGATGCGCGAAGAGGACGCGCGCTGGGCGAACGTCTCGTTCCCGAAGATCGACTACCAGGCGATCAGCTACTACTCGGCGCCGAAGCCGCGCAAGAAGCTCGACAGCATGGACGAGGTCGACCCGGAGATCCGCGCGACCTTCGAGAAGCTCGGCATCCCGCTCAGTGAGCAGAAGATGCTCGCCGGCGTAGCGGTCGACGCCGTCTTCGACTCGGTCTCGGTCGCCACCACCTTCCGCTCGAAACTCGCGGAGCTCGGAATCATCTTCTGCTCGTTCTCTGACGCGGTGAAGAGTCACCCGGAGCTGGTGCGGAAGTATCTCGGTTCGGTCGTCCCCTACTCCGACAACTACTTCGCGACGCTGAACTCGGCGGTGTTCACGGACGGCTCGTTCGTGTACATCCCGCCCGGCGTTCGCTGCCCGATGGAGCTCTCGACCTACTTCCGGATCAACGAGGCGAAGACCGGCCAGTTCGAGCGCACGCTGATCATCGCGGACGAGGGCGCGTACGTGTCGTACCTGGAGGGATGCACCGCTCCGATGCGCGACGAGAACCAGCTTCACGCCGCGGTCGTCGAGCTGGTGGCGCTCGAGGGCGCCACGGTCAAGTACTCGACGGTGCAGAACTGGTACCCCGGGGACAAAGAGGGCCGCGGCGGCATCTACAACTTCGTGACCAAGCGCGGCGCGTGCCGCGGGCGGCGCTCGAAGATCAGCTGGACGCAGGTCGAGACGGGATCGGCGATCACCTGGAAGTACCCGAGCTGCATCCTGCAGGGCGACGAGTCGGTCGGGGAATTCTACTCGGTTGCGGTGACGAACCACCGCCAGCAGGCCGACACCGGCACGAAGATGATCCACATCGGCAAGAACACGAGCAGCACGATCGTCTCGAAGGGTATCTCCTGCGGCCGGGGCCAGCAGACCTACAGAGGCCTGGTCGAAGTCCACCAGAAGGCGAGAGGAGCGCGAAATCACTCGCAGTGTGACTCGCTCCTGATCGGGGACCGCTGCGGCGCACACACCTTCCCATATCTGGACGTTCGCAACGCGAGCGCGCGGGTCGAGCACGAGGCCACCACCAGCAAGATCAGCGAAGACCAGCTCTTCTACTGCCTGCAGCGCGGCCTGGGAAGCGAGGACGCCGTCTCGATGATCGTGAACGGTTTCTGCAAGGAGGTCTTCCGCGAGCTGCCGATGGAGTTCGCGGTCGAGGCCTCGAAGCTCCTCTCGGTCACGCTCGAAGGCGCGGTCGGATAGGCACGGAGGCTTGATGCTCGAGATCCGGAATCTGCACGCGCGCGTGGAAGGGAAGGAGATCCTGAAGGGTCTCGATCTGATCGTTCGCGCCGGCGAGGTGCACGCGGTGATGGGTCCGAACGGCTCCGGCAAGAGCACGCTCGCGAACGTGCTCGCCGGCCGCGAGGGCTACGAGGTGACCGCGGGAAGCGTTCTCTACCGAGGACGGGATCTGCTCGCGCTCGCGCCGGAAGAGCGCGCTCGCGAGGGCGTCTTCCTCGCCTTCCAGTACCCGGTCGAGATTCCGGGCGTCACGAACTCGTACTTCATGAAGGCCGCGACGAACTCGGTCCGCAAGCACCGCGGCCTGCCGGAGCTCGACGCGATCGACTTCCTCGCGCTCGTGAAGCAGACCATGAAGACCCTGGAGATGGACGAGAAATTCCTCTCGCGCTCCGTGAACGAGGGCTTCTCGGGCGGCGAGAAGAAGCGCAACGAGATCCTGCAGATGCTGCTGCTCGAGCCGACGCTGGGCGTGCTCGACGAGACCGACTCCGGGCTCGACATCGACGCGCTGCGGATCGTCGCGGACGGCGTGAACCGACTGCGCTCGCGCGAGCGCGCCTTTCTCGTGATCACGCACTACCAGCGGCTGCTCGACCACCTGGTTCCGGACCGCACGCACGTCCTGATGGGCGGGCGGATCGTGAAGTCCGGGGATCGGTCGCTCGCGCTCGAGCTCGAGAAGCAGGGCTACGGCTGGATCGAGCGCGAGCTCGCCGGAGCACCGCGCGCATGAGCGCGACGGCCGCAGAGCGCGCCTTCGCGGGCCGGTTCGAGGCGTCGCGCGCGGAGCTCGGTGCGCGCGAGCCGGCCTGGCTCGGGCGACTCCGCGAAGAGGCGTTCGGCGCGTTCGCCGCGCAGGGGCTTCCGACGACCCGGCTCGAGGACTGGCGCTTCACGTCGCTCGCCGCGCTCGCGAAGCTCGAGCTCGGCACCGTCGCCGACCGGGCCGACGCGGCGCCGGCGTCCGGACCGGAGTTTCTCGCGCTCGGCGCGGCACACCGGATGGTGTTCGTGAACGGCCGCATCTCGCCCGCGCTCTCTTCGCTTGGCGCGCTTCCCGCCGGCTGTCGGGTGGCGCCGCTCTCGGAGGTCCTCGCGACCGATCCCCGCGCAGTCGAGCGCGTGCTCGCGAGCGCCGCGGACGCGAAGCAGCGAGCGCTCGTCGCCCTGAACTCCGCCCTCTTCGCCGACGGCGTCTTCGTCGAGCTCTCCGATGGCGCGGTTCTCGACCGTCCGGTGCACGCGCTCTTCCTGCAGTCGGGCGCGGGCGGGCCGATCGCGAGCCACGTGCGGTCGCTGATCTCGGCGGGAGCGGGAAGCCGGGGGCTCGTCGTCGAGCAACACGCGGGGGCGAATCCGAGCTCCGACCTGACCAACGCGGTGACGGAGATCCGGCTGGGCGAAGCCGCATCGCTCCAGCACGTGCTCGTGCAGGAGCTGCCGGACGCGAGCCACCTGCTCGCGGCGGTCCTCTCCCGGCAGGACGCCGGAAGTCGCCTGGGCCTGCACTCGATCGCGCTCGGCGCCGGGCTCGCGCGCGTCGAGCTCGAAGCCCGGCTCGAAGGGGAGCGCGCGGAGCTCGAGATGAACGGCCTCTTCCTGGGCCGCGGCGCGCAGCATCAGGACCACCACACGACCATCGACCATGCCGCGCCGCGCACCAGCAGCCGCGAGCTCGTGAAGGGCGTGCTCGACGGCCACGCACACGGCGTCTTCCACGGTCGGGTGCACGTGCGCCCGGACGCGCAGGGGATCGATGCCGACCAGACCAATCGCACGCTGCTGCTCTCCGACGCCGCGAAGATCAACAGCAAGCCGCAGCTCGAGATCCACGCCGACGACGTGAACTGCAGCCACGGCGCGACGATCGGCCAGCTCGACGACGCGCAGCTCTTCTACCTGCGCGCGCGCGGCCTCGATCTGGCCAGCGCCCGCGCGCTGCTCACGGTCGCCTTCGCGAGCGAGGTGCTGGCAAAGCTCCCCTCCGAGACGCTTCGCGACTCGATCGAGCGCGCGCTGCTCGCCTGGCTGCCGCAGCGGGGCACTCCGTGACCGGACTCGACGTCGATGCGCTGCGCAAGGAGTTCCCGATCCTCGCGCGCACGGTGCACGGCAAGCCGCTGGTCTACCTGGACAGCGCCGCGTCGAGCCAGAAGCCCGCCTGCGTGATCGCGGCGATCGTCGACTACTACGAGCGCCATCACTCGAACGTGCACCGCGGCGTTCACACGCTCTCCGAGGAGGCGACCGTCGCCTACGAGCGCGCGCGCGCGAAGGTGCAGAAGTTCGTGCGCGCAGCCTCGCCGCGCGAGATCGTCTTCGCGCGCGGCACCACCGAGGCGATCAACCTGGTCGCGCAGGCGTGGGCGCGACCGCGACTCGGCCCGGGCGACGAGGTACTGATCACCGAGCTCGAGCACCACTCGAACCTGGTGCCGTGGCAGATCGTCTGCCAGCAGACCGGCGCCCGGCTCGTGGTCGCGCCGATCGACGCGACTGGAACGGTGATTCCCGAAGAGTACGAGCGAAGGCTCTCGAAGCGCACGCGCCTGGTCGCGCTCGCGCACGTCTCGAACGCGCTGGGAACGGTCCTGCCGGTGGCAGAACTCACTCGTCTGGCGAAGCAGGTCGGAGCGACCGTGCTCGTCGACGGGGCCCAGGCCGTTCCGCACATGCCCGTCGACGTGACCGCGATCGGCTGCGATTTCTACGCGTTCTCCGGACACAAGATGTATGCGCCCACGGGAATCGGCGCGCTCTTCGGCCGGCTCGAGCTGCTCGAGTCGATGGAGCCGTGGCAGGGCGGAGGCTCGATGATCCGCAACGTGACGTTCGAGAAGACGACCTGGGCCGCGCCGCCGGAGCGCTTCGAGGCGGGCACGCCGAACATCGCGGGCGCGGTCGGCCTGGGTGCGGCGATCGACTTCCTGGACCGGACCGATCTCGCGGCCGTGCAGCAGCACGAGGCGGATCTGGTCGAGTACGCGAGCCGCAGGCTGGCCGGGATTCCGGGCGTTCGCCTGATCGGAACCGCGCGCGAGCGCGCGGGCCTGGTGTCGTTCGTGGTCGGAGACGTGCACGCGCACGACGTCGGCACGATCCTCGACGGAGAAGGCATCGCCGTGCGCGCCGGGCATCACTGCGCGCAGCCCGTGATGGACCACTTCGACGTGCCCGCCACCGCGCGCGCCTCGTTCGCGGTCCACAACGGCCGCGACGACGTCGATCGGCTCGTGGCCGGCGTCGAGCGCGTGCGGGAGATCTTCGCCTGATGTCCGACCTGCGCGACCTGTACCAGGAGGTGATCCTGGATCACACCAAGCACCCGAGGAACTTCGGGACGCTGGAGCACGCGACGCATCGCGCGCAGGGCCGCAATCCGCTCTGCGGCGATCAGCTCGCGCTCTTCCTGGAGGTCGTCGACGGCCTGGTTCGCGACCTGCGCTTCGCGGGCAAGGGCTGCGCGATCTCGACCGCGTCGGCGTCGCTGCTGACCGAGGCGCTGAAGGGCAAGACCACCGACGAGGCGCACGAGATCTTCGCGCGCTTCCACGAGGTGGTGACGACCCCCGCCGACCGGCCGATCGACGTTTCCAGGCTCGGCAAGCTCGCGGTGCTCGCGGGCGTGCGCGAGTTCCCCATGCGGGTCAAGTGCGCGAGCCTGGCCTGGCACACGCTCGAGGCGGCGCTCGCCGGCCGAGCCGACCCTGTGACGACGGAGTAGACATGAGCGCGAATTCGATCGAGACCCCGAAACCCGGACCCGAGAGCGTGCGCGAGAGCGTGATCGAGGTGCTTCGCAGCGTCTTCGACCCCGAGATTCCGGTCAACATCTACGACCTCGGGCTGGTCTACGGCGTCGAAGTCGACGAGGAGAACCACGTGCGCGTGGTCATGACGCTCACCTCGCCGATGTGCCCGGTCGCCGAGAGCCTGCCGCCGGAAGTCGAGCAGAAGGTCCGGCAGATCCCCGGAGTCGCGCACGCCGCGGTCGATCTGACCTGGGAGCCGATCTGGACCCCGTCGATGATGTCGGAGGCGGCGAAGCTCCAGCTGGGATTCTGAGCGGTCTCGGGCGTGCGCTCGACGATCCGATCCCAACTGATTCGGATCTCGGCGGCGCTCGGTGTCACCGCGTGTCTCGGATCGTACAGCTCGGCCGTCGACGAGACGCGCGCGGGATTGCTCCAGCTCGACGGCCGGGACCTGCGCGAGTGTCTGGGCGTTCCGTCCGACTTCGACATCGTAGGCGATCTCGAGCGCCAGACCTACCGCTTCGAGGGACACGACCCGTTCGGTGACGACTTCCGAGCCGATCGCGGCGACGGCATCGTCATTGGCAACGCGCTTCCGCGCGACCGGCTGGGGCTTCCGTCCGATGAGCCCGACCCGTCGTACTGCCAGCTCGACTTCGAGCTCACGAACGGCCGCGTGACTCGCGTCGATGCGAACGGCCGCACGCGCGACGGAATGAACGCGGACTCGAGCTGCATGCTGCGTGCGCGTCGCTGTCTGCCCGGGTCCGAAGAGGACGACTTCTAGTCGCTCGCGCCAGATCCGCCACGCCCGTAGCCGTCTCCGCCCCGCTCCGCCCGCCTCAGCAAGCGGCAACTTCGGAGTTGCACACGAGCGCGCATTTCCGCCAGCGTCATTCCCCACATACAGGCTTTCCGTCAACCCCGCGGTTCCCGCAACCGAAGCAGTGATGTCGGGGGTTTACCCCCCGGGGGAGAGCCGAATTGGGGATCCGCGTCACCGCGCGGAGCTGGATCGCGCGCTGCGTGCTGGCCGCCGTGTGGCTGCTGGCAGCGGCGAATGCGCGTGCGGCCGGTACGCCGGCCGGCACCCCGATCTCCAACACCGCGACCGTGAGCTACGACGTCGGCGCGGATTCGTACACGCAGAGCGCAACCGCGGTCTTCACGGTCGACGAGCGGATCGACGTCGTCGTCACCTGGCAGGACGCCGCGGCCGTCGTCGTCGCGCCGGCGGACGTCGATCGCCTGCTCACGTTCCTCGTGACGAACACGGGAAACGGAAGCGAGTCCTTCGCGCTCTCGGTCGACGCCGGAATCGCGGGGGATCAGTTCGATCCCTCCAACGCACGCATGTACGTCGATGCGAACGTGAACCACCCCGGGTTCCCCGGAGACTCGATTAGTTGAGTCCGGCCTCCATGACCGGAGCTTCTTCTCGTCCCGCATAGTACTTCGCCTCGAGCTCGACGGGCGGGATGTCCCCGATCGAGCTGAGCAGCCGACGGTTATTCCACCAGTCGACCCACTCCAGTGTCGCGAACTCGACCTGTTCGATGTTCCTCCACGGACCGTTGCGCCGAATGACCTCGGTCTTGTAGAGACCGTTGATCGTCT
>VGRW01000103.1 GCA_016875225.1 Deltaproteobacteria bacterium | reverse complement strand
GATCCCAAGGGCCGCTTCGTCGTCTACCTGGCGGATCAGGACACGGACAACATCTTGGAGCTCTACCGGGTGGACGCGAAGACCGGCGCGGTCACGAAGCTGAACGCCCCGCTCGTCGCCCTCCGGAGAGACGCGCGCGATCCGCTTCCTGCACCGCGAGCGTGGCTTCATCGAGCTCGACCGGCCGATCCCGATCTGGGTCGCGGCCAACGGTCCGGGCGCGCTCGCGGCCGCCGGCGCGTACGGCGACGGGCGCATCTCCGCGCTGAACGAGCCGCCCGACATGACGCGCGCGAGCCTGGCCGCGATCGCGGCCGGCGCGGCGGGCGTCGGACGCGCGCTGCCCGCCGACTTCCACACCGCCGCGCTGACCAGCGCCGTGGTGCTCCGTCCGGGCGAGACGCTCACGAGCGAGCGCGTGATCGACGCGGTCGGCTCGCAGGTCGCCGCGGCGCTGCACTACTGCTGGGAAGGCGTGCAGCAGTCGGGAAATCCGAACCAGGTTCCGCCGTCGGTCCGCAATCTGTTCGCCGAGTACTGCGAGTACGTCGGCAAGATGGAGACGCCGCGCGAGAAGCGCTACCTGCAGATCCACGAAGGACACTGCAGCTTCCTCGTGCCGCAGGAGCGCCGCTTCATCACCCCCGAAGCGATCCGCACCTGGATCCTCGCCGGAACCCCGGACGAGATCATCCACCAGCTGCGCGAGGCGGAGCGCGCCGGCCTGCGCGAGATCACCCTGCTTCCGCCGATGGACCACGCGCGCGAGATCTTCCGCGACATTTCCGAGCACGTGATCGCACGCTACTGAGGTCGTAAATCCGCTCGCGCATCTCCGCTCTCGGATACGGCAGACGGATCCTCCAGCCGCGTGCACAGCCAGCCGGTTCGGAGCGAGTCTCGAGACTGGAGCCAGGCTATGGGCTTCGGTGAGAGCGGGTGCGACGCGTGCACCCGGTTGGCCTCGCGCCAGATCCGCAGCGGATCGCCCTCGGGCTCGACCGCGACCTCGCGCACCTCGATCGAGGCCCGTGACTCGCCCGAGTCGGCAAATGCTCCCGCGGCCGCCGCGCTCCGCAGCGCCTCCGGGCTGCGCAGCGTCGCGGGGAGCGCTGCGCGGCGCTCGAACCCGACGAGATCCTTCTGCTCCAGGCGGGAGAACATGGAGTTCGTCGCGGTGCAGCGGCGCGCGGCGCGTTCGCCGAGGCGCGCGCGGGTGCGCGCGAGCCAGCCGCGCACCGCGCTCCGGGCTCCTTGCGCGTTCTGCCCCGCGTAGCCGGAGTAGAAGTTTTCCTCGCGCTCGGGTGCGTCGCTCCGGAAGAGCGCCGCGTTCTCGAACTGCCAGGTGAGCTTTCCGAGCTGGCTCCACGCCTGCCGTCGGAGCGGCCAGCGGCTGCGGCGCACGTGCTTCCAGTCGATCACACGCAGTGGATCGTCGCCGGTGAGTCGCACCAACACGTTTGCGGGGTGAAGGTCGTCGTGGAACAAGCCGAGCCGATGCATGTCGCGCACGGCCTCACCGAGCGCTCGAAGCAGCCCGGAGAGCGCGGGAGCGGAGGCCGGCGAGCGAGCGATCCCGGTCAGTGTCGCGTCGTGCTCCCAGTACTCCGTCACGAGCACGCTGGCGACGGGCGCTCCCAGGCGGTAGCGCTCGCCCAGCGCGATCGGCCGCACGGTGGGAAGCCCGGCGCGAAAGGCGATCGAGTGGTAGCGCCACTCCCGCGCCGCTCGGGTCGAGTGCAGCAGGTGGCCCAGCCAGCGCAGCAGCCGCGGGTAGCGCATCGTCTTCGCGATCACACGCAGCGGCGGATCGCAGTCCCGAAGCCAGCCCTCGTGCACCTCGCGGTCGCGGCGTCCTTGAATGCGTCGGAACGCACCGTCCGCGGAGAGCTTCTCCCAGCCCGCTCGCGAGCGGATCGCGCTCGAAGCGCCGCTCGCGACCCGCCAGCGCAAGCCATCGTGTCGAAAGCGTTCGACGCGAAGCTCGCGCTCGCCGCTCACGACTTCCGGGCGACCACGATCAGATTGTCGCCTCCGGTGAGAATCGCGCTCGATGAGACCTCGTCGAGCGCGTAGGCCTCGCGGCTCTCGTCGCGCGTGAGACGTCCGACGAGTCGGATCAGCGCGGCGAGGGGAGCCTGGAGCCAGCGAGCGCGTCGGCGGTCGGGCTCGAGCTGCTCCACCGCGAACCCGTTCGCGAGCAGGAGCTGCCGCACGGTGGGCCAGAGGAGGGTCGTCCGAAAGTGCGCGTCCTCGTCCTCGACCGTCTGCACGTCGAAAGACCGGAGCGTCACTCCCTTCGAGATGTATCCGTGCCAGAGGAAGTGGAGACGCCGCCGCAGATGAGCGTAATTCGGGAACGACACGATCAGCGTGCCCTTCGGGCGCAGCACGCGGCGGAACTCGCGGATCGCGATCTGCGGCGAGTGCAGGCGGTGCAGTCCGGCGATGCAGGCGACGTAGTCGAACTCCTCCGCGCCGAACGGCAGAGCCGCGTTGAGGTTCGCCTGGACCCAGGGCGTGCCGCTCAAGCGGAAGAAGCCGGGATCGATGTCGGCGCAGGTGACGTCGAAGCCGAGCTGAATGAGCGCCTGTGAGAGCGCCCCTTGTCCGCACGGCAGGTCGAGCAGGCGTCCGCGCGGGCGCGGCTCGAGAAGCTCGACGAGCCGGGCGTGGTGGCCCGCGCGCGTCATCGGCTTGGGAGCCGCGTCTCGCGCTCTCGCTTCAGCCGCCGCTCCGTGTGCCTTTGACATCAGGATCTCCTGCGCGGCGGAGTTTAGCGTCGAACCAGCTCCGTCTCCGCGAAGAAGTACGCGATCTCGGCCTTCGCGGTCTCGGGCGCGTCGGAGCCGTGCACGGCGTTCTGCTCGATGTTGGTCGCGTGGAGCTTCCGGATCGTGCCTGCGTCGGCCTTCGCGGGGTCGGTCGCGCCCATCAGCTTGCGATAGCGCGCAATCGCGTCGTCGCCCTCGAGCACCGACACGACGACCGGGCCCGAGGTCATGAACTTGACCAGGCTCGAGAAGAACGGGCGCTCCTTGTGCACGGCGTAGAAGCCCTCGGCCTTGGCTTGGTCGAGCTGGATCATCTTGGTGCCCACGATCTTCAAGCCGGCGCCCTCGATCAGAGCGAGGATCGCACCGGTCTTGTTCGCGCGGACGGCATCGGGCTTCACGATCGAGAAGGTTCTTTCCATGGCGCGGCAGGGTAGCCGGAGGCGTCAGCTCGGCAAATCCTCGGGGCGGTCGAGATCGCGGCCGCGCGGCGGCGGGAGGTCGACGAAGCGAAGCGCGTCAGCCTGTGCCGCGATCACGCTCCGCCCGCCCTCGCGGCCGCGCAGCTCGAGCAGATCGGGGAAGAAGGCGCGCGCGAACAGCACGGGCGACCCCGGCTCGCCCGCGTAGCGCGCTCGCACGATCGCGCCCGGCTCGGCGCGGAGCTCCGTGAACAGGCGCTCGAAGTCGGCGGCCTCGAGAAACGGCTGGTCCGCGAGCGCGAACAGCAACCCGATCGCGTCGGGCGAGGCCGCGCGGACCGCGGCGCGCACCGATGCGGCGCGACCCTCGTCGGGATCCTCCGCGAGTACGACAGCGACACCGAGAGTCTCGGCAAGGGCGGCGCCGCGCACGTCGTCGGGTGCGAGCACGACGAAGATCCGCGCCGCGCTGGTGGCGGCGAGCGTGCGCACGACGCGTTCGAGCAGCGGCACGCCGTCGAGCGCGAGCAGGTGCTTCGCGCCGCCCAGACGCGACCCGCGCCCGGCGGCGAGCACGCAGGCCTCGATCACGGAGGCGCTCAGTCGTCCCGGCGCAGGCCGAGCAGGCGCAGCAGCGTGCGCCACAGCAGCTGGAAGAACGAGCTCACCGGCGGTGCGGCGACCTTCTGCTCCGGAGCTTCGGGCCGCCAGCGCTCGAACGCGCTGAAGAACTGGCCGGCCATCTCGCGCGTCACGCCCGAGATCATGCGCTGGCCGAGACGCGCGATCTGGCCGCCGATCTGCACGTCGGCGACGTACGACACGCTCGTGCCCTCGTCGACTTGCGCCAGGGAGAGGACCACCTCACCGTCGACGAAGCCGACCGGACCCTTGCCCGTGAGTCGCAGCTTCACGCGCTCGGGCGGAACGCGCTCGAGGAACTCGAGCGTCCCCTCGAACCGGCCGGTCAGCGCGGGCATGCGCACTTCGAGCAGCGCGTCGAAGTGGTCGGCGTCGCGGGCTTCGAGCTTCTCGAGCCCGGGCGTGCAAGCGCGCAGCACGCGCGGGTCGATGATCCGCTCCCAGGCCTGGGCGATCGGCGTCTCGACGAGCTGTCGGCCCTCGAGCTTCACGCGGCCGCTCGCGCGCTCGCGGCGAGCAGCGCGCGCAGCGCGAACACGCCGACGAGATGCGCGCGATAGTCCGCGGAGGCGTGGAGGTCCTCCATCGGGTCGGCCTCCTCGATCCGCGCGCAGACCGGACGCAGCGTCGCGGCGTCGGGCGTCTTTCCGGCCAGGCGCTTCTCGAGCGCGGCCGCGCGGAACGGCACCGAATTCACGCCCGTCACGCCCACGCTCGCGCGCTCGATCCGGCCGCCGCGGTCGAGCGTGACCTGCGCCGCGACGCCGACGATCGCGAAGCCCGACGCCGGCTGGCGCAGCTTCACGTAGGCGGTTCCCGCGCGTTTGCGCTCGACGGAGAGGCGCACCTCCGTCAACACTTCGTCGTGTCGCACGGCCGAGGCGAGCATGCCGGTGAAGAACTGCGCGGCCGGGATCGCGCGCTCGCCCTTCGGGCCGACCACGGTCGCCTCGCCGTCGAGCGCGAGGAACGCGGCGGGCCAGTCCGCGGCGGGGTCTGCGTGGACGAGGCTGCCGCCGATCGTGCCGCGGTGGCGCACCTGCACGTCGCCGATCGATCCGGCGGTCTCGCAGATCACGTGGACGTCTGCGAACTCTCGAAGATTGGTCAGAGCGCGGTGCGTCGTGCGCCCGCCGATCGCGAGCTTCCCGCGCTTCTCGGAGATGCCCTCGAGATCCGGCACGCGGCCGAGATCGACGAGCAGCGACGCCGCCGCGAGCCGGTGCTTCAGCGCCGGAATCAGGCTCATGCCGCCGCCGAGCAGCTTCGCGTCCGCGGTTCGCGCGAGCAGCTCGATCGCTTCTTTCAGGCTGCGCGGCGCGGCGTACTCGAAGGTCTCGGGAATCATCGCGACACCTCCTGGAGCGCGCGCCAGACGCGTTCGGCTTTGAGCGGCATGTCGAGGTGCTTCACGCCGCGCGGCCGCAGCGCGTCGAGAACCGCCGAGACGATGCACGGCGTCGAGCCGATCGTGCCGAGCTCGCCGATGCCCTTGGCGCCGAGCGGGTTCAGGTGCGTCGGCGTGCAGGTCGAGTCGAGCTCGATGCGCGGGAACATGTGGGCCTTCGGCATGGCGTAGTCCATCAGCGTCGCGGTGAGCAGCTGCCCGTTCTCGTCGTAGCGGACCTCCTCGCACATCGCCTGACCCAACCCCTGGATGATTCCGCCGAGCCGCTGCCCGTCGGCGAGCAGCGGATTCACGATCTTGCCCGCGTCGTCGACCGCGAGATAGCGCGTGAGCGAGACCTCGCCGGTGTCGGGGTCGACCTCGACCTCGCAGAAGTGCGCGCCGAACGGGAACGTGGTGCCCGTCGGCTCGAAGCGCGCGACTGCCTCGAGGCCCGGCTCCTCGCCGGGGATCGGCACGTTCCACAGGTGTGCGGCCTCCGCGACCTGGCGGAACGAGAGCTTCCGCTCGCTGCCCGCGACGCGGAACGACTCGCCGTCGAAGCTCACCTGCTCGGGCTTCGCGTCGAGCAGGTGGGCCGCTCAGAGGCCCGATCATCGCTTCGGGCGCCCGATTCCGCGCTGGCGACGGATGTTACAGAACGCCTCTTGCCGGAACTCCGGGCTAGGATCGCGCTTGTTTGTCCTATCCTCGAGCGCCCCGCGTCGATCTCGCCCGTCGCCGTCGCGCGCTTCCGCGCCGCGCAGCCGCACGCCCTACTCGTTACGGACGATCTCCAGATGCAGGGCTTGCAAGGCGCCGCGAACACCGTCGACGCCGTAATGCAGGCGCTCGCCGCGGGCCTCGATCTGCTGTGCATCGGCAACAACCTGCTCGCGCAAGCCGACGAGTGCCTCGCAGCCGCGCGCCAGGTGCGCGCCCGCGCCGAGAGCGAGGCCGCGTTCGCGCAGCAACTCGCGGCCTCGCGCGCGCGCATCGCGGAGCGGAAGCGCTTTGCGGCAGGTCCATGAACGTGCAACGGGGACGTACGTGCGACTTCACACGTGCAAGCGCGTTGCACCTACGTCCCCGTTGCACGTCCGAGCGGCGTCGCGCTCAGCGACGCGCTCTCCTCGCGCGCGCCGGCGGCAGGTAGTGGAAGCGCACGAGGTAGATGTTCTCGCCGCGGCCGTGCTTGGCGACTTTCAGCAAGTCCACCACGCCCTTGAAGCCCGAAGCGCGCGCGAGCTCGGGCGTGATGTCGGCGAGGGTGATCGGCAGGATCGAGTCGACCTCGATCTGACCTTCTTCCATCGCGTAGCGCCCGCCGACTTTCACGCGCGGCTGGATCCAGATGCGCACGCTGCAGGTGATCTCGCCGCTGCGGACACCGTCGCGTAGCCGCTTCGTGAAGATCACCGAGCATCCGCCGCTTCGAGCTCGGCTGCGAGCGCCTCCCACTGCGCGTAGAGCCCGGCGACTTCGTCCTTCAGCGCATCGCGCTCGGCCTCGATCTCGCGCACGCGCTCGTAGTCGCTGTAGACGTCGGCGTCGCCGAGACGCGCACCCAGCTCCTCGACCTGCGCCTCCTTCTCGCCGATCTGCTCCTCGAGGCGCGCGATCTTTCGCTCCGTGCGCTCGCGCGCTTTGCGCTCCTCGCGTGTGCGCTGCGCATCGCTCGCGGGGGGCGCCGTGGTTCCGTTCACCAGGGTCGCGCTCGGCGCCGCGGTCGCGGCTGCGCGCTCGGCGTCTTCGCGCAGCTTCGTGAGGTAGGCGTCGTAGTTGCCGAGGAACTCGCGCAGCTTGCCGCCGCGCACTTCCACGACGCGCGTCGCCAACGCGTTCACGAAGTCGCGGTCGTGCGAGATGAAGACGAGCGTGCCGCTGTAGTCCGCGAGCGCGCTCTCCAGCACTTCGCACGCTTCGACATCGAGGTGATTCGTCGGCTCGTCGAGCACGAGCGTGTTGCTCGGCCGGAGCAACATCTTCGCGAGCGCGAGGCGCGCCTTCTCGCCGCCCGAGAGCACCGAGACTTTCTTCTGCACGTCGTCGCCCGAGAACAGGAACGCGCCGAGATGGCTGCGCAGGCGCGGGATGTCGTCGAAGCTCGCGACCGACTCCAGCTCCGCGAGCAGCGTGCGCTCCGGCGAGAGCGTCTCGAGCTGGTGCTGCGCGTAGAACGCGACCTGCGCGTTGTGGCCGAGCCGCTCAGAGGCCCGATCATCGCTTCGGGCGCCCGATTCCGCGCTGGCGACGGATGTTACAGAACGCCTCTTGCCGGAACTCCGGGCTAGGATCGCGCTTGTTTGTCCTATCCTCGGTGCGCACCATGTACTTGAAGAAGAAGCGCACGTACTGCTTGCCGCTCATGATGTAGTTGTTGGTCGCGTGCGGGTTGAAGTAGCCCATGCCGTTGAGCATGAAGCGGTTGGCCAGGTCGCCGAACGGGATGCGCACGCGCGACTTGCCGCGCACTTCGATGAGCGGGTGCACCGGGTCGGCGGCGCAGTAGGGGTCGTACTGGTGGCCGTGCGTGACGAACGTGTCGCCGTCGCTGACGTAGAACCACTCGCAGAAGCGCACGCGCGTGGTGTCGCCGCCAATCGCCTGCCGCACGCGCTCCTGGACGGCCGGCCAATGCAGTTCGAGGTCGTGGTTGCCGAACACGAACACCAGCTCGTGCCCGCCGTCGAGCCAGCGCCGCAGCGCCGCGAAGAACTCGGGATGGTCGCGCACGATCACGTCCATCTTCCAGGCCGAAGCCCACTCCTCGGAACCGAGCCCGCGCAGGCGTTCGAGCCAGTGCAGCCCGGCCTTGCGGTCGTCGGGCGCGCCGAGGATGCAGGTCTTGTCGCCGAAGTGCAGCGCGCCCGGCGGCGACTTCGCGTTGTTCCACGCCTTCCAGTGCCAGTCGAGGCCGGCCTGCGCCGGGTCCGAGGCCCACCCTTCGTCGCTCCCATCGAACTTGTTGGAGAGCGGCGTCGGCGAGCAGCAGCCGGGCACGCTTGCGGCCGTGTACACGCACTTGCCCTTGTCGCACGCGTCCTGCGTGCATGGGTTGAAGTCGTCGCACTCGCCGTCGGACAGGCAGCACGTCGACGTGAACGAGCACAAGCCCGCGCTGCACACGCCTTTCTGGCACGGGTCGCTGGTCTTGCAGTCGCCGGTGCGAGCGACTACGCCCCGCTCCTGGCGCTGCTCTCCCAGCGACGCCTCGCGGGCGACCAGATCGATACGAATTCCAAAGTCTTCACCACCGGAGCCGTGCCCGTCGAGCAGTTCTGGGACCGCGCGTGCGCCGACAACTTGAAGTACATCGTCGTTGCGCCCATGTCGTATTTCGCGCCGAACACCCTGGCGAAGCGCGCCACGATCCTGAAGCACTTCCGCCGCGACAAACCGTGTCGTTTGCCATCGGCCCCGAAGCGCTGGACCATGGCGGGCATGAAGTTGGCGCTCGTCGGCTCCCGCACGTTCACGGACCGCGCCCTGATGGCGCAGACGGTGGCGCACTTCGTCGAACGCAACCCGGTGCGCGAAATCGTGACCGGCGGTGCCGCGGGGGCCGACGCGCTGGCCGAGGAGGTGGCGCGCGACCTGGCCCTGCCGGTCACCGTGGTGCGGGCCGACTGGCGTCGCTACGGCGCGGCGGCGGGCCCGATCCGCAACGCCGAGGTTGTGCGCCTGGCCGATGCCGCGATCGCGTTCGTCGACAAGCCGCTCATCGCCTCGAAGGGGACGAACGACGTCGTGTGCCGCTTCCGCAGAGCCGGCAAGCCGGTGGAGGTGGTGCAGGGTCCGATTGCCGCGACCTGACGCCGCGACGAGATGGTTGGGATTCCTGGCGCCGGATCGGACGACGCGACCGGCTGCGTCGCTACCGCAATGCCGCGCGCAATGGCTCGTGTGCAACCGGTTCACGCCGGCCGGGACCGAGCCACAGGCGCGATGCCGCCGGCAGTCCGAGATACAGTGACCGCGCCGCTCCCAACACGCGCTCGTCCCCCAGCGCCCAGTGCGCCTGGCCGGCCAGGTGGGTCAGCGCTTCCCCTTGCTCGGTCATGCGCCCACGCCAGCGATCAACGTGCCCAACCGCCGCGAGCAGCGCACGCTTGTCGCCGTTGCAGCGCGCATCGGCGGCCACCAGGTTGTACAGGCTGTTGTTGGGGTAGCGCGCCCATGGCAGGAAGTGGTCGACGTGAACCTCGGCCTTCCGCAGCGCGCCGCCGCAGTAGAAGCAAGCGCCGTGCTGGAGTTCGACGAGTCCCGGCCGCACGGGCCCGAGGTCCTCGCGCTCGGCACCGAACAGGAACTCGCGCATGTCGACCTGCTGCGACCCGTTCAGCTTGGCGACCTTGGCGGCCCAGTGCTGCTCAACGAACGCCCGCAGCACCGTGCCGACGCGAACGAACGCCGAAGCGACCCCGGGCTGCAACCGCACCTGGTTGTCGAGGGCTCGGCCGGCGGAGGTGCTCGTGTGCGTGCATTGTGCAGGGTGCCTGCGCGTCGTGGAGATCGCGACGGAGCCGGAGGCGACGCGCCGCATCGCGCGAGAGGAGCGACGGAGGCGAGGCGAGCCGGAGAGCGCACACGAGGCGCGCGCGTCGCCGCGAGGACCGCCGGGGCAGCTGTCGTTCACGTTTCGGTGAGCGTGCTGAGCGTGCTGAGCGTGCCTCGGCGTGTTTGCGCGCCGCGCGCCAGGAGACCCC
>VGRW01000102.1 GCA_016875225.1 Deltaproteobacteria bacterium | reverse complement strand
GAACCCATTTGCGCAGCGTCTCCGCCGTGCAACCGATCTTCGCCGCGATCGAGCCGATCGCCTCCCACTCCGAGCCGTACTTGCTCTTGTGCTCGAAGACCAGCCGAACCGATCGCTCCCGGACCTCAGGTGAGAACTTGCTCTTCCTTCCCATCGCTCCATCCTCTCAAGGAATGGAGCCTCCGGGAAAGCCGGGGCGATTCACTGCCCGGCTCGCCGCCGCCCGCGCCGGGCGTGGTCGAGCCGTCGGCCGGAATCGGCATCCGCGACTTCGCGCAGATCAACGACTCGATGGCCGAGCTCACGGGTGTGTCGCCGACCAGCGCGACCGTGCGCGCGACTTACCTCGAGCTCCAGCAGGCGCTGCCGAGCGACAGCGACGTCGAGGCGTTCGTCTCGGCGCACCAGGTCGGAATCTCGAGGCTCGCGCTCGACTACTGCGACGCGCTGATCGAGAACGCCAGCCTGCGCAGCAATTTCTTCGGCGCGGGCTTCGACTGGACGCTCCCCGCCACGAGCGCCTTCTCGACAGCAACGCAGCGCGACCAGGTGATCGATCCGATCACGACGCGAATGCTCGGGACGTCGCTCGCCAACCAGCCGACCGCCGCCGAGGCGCAGCCGCTGCTCGGCACGCTGATCGACCAGCTCGTCGCCGGTTGCACGGCTGCGTCGTGCCCGGCCAGCCATACCCGAAACGTCGCGAAGGGCGTCTGCGCGGCGGTGCTGTCGAGCGCCGCGGTGCAGCTGCACTAGCGCGTAAGAGGTGAGTGAGATGAGACGAAGGAGCACCCATCCCGCGGACGCGCCGCTGCGGCTCGAAGGCCATCGGCGTCCGCTCACGCGCCGCGACTTCCTGGCCCGCGGGCTGATCTCGGGTGCGGGACTGGTCATGGCGCCGACGTTCCTGTCGCTGCTGCGCGCGTCGACCGCGCGCGCGCAGACCGCGGGCTGCACGCTTCGCGCCGGCGCGGGGCTGACTCCGTTCCTGTGTCTCGATCTCGCGGGCGGCGCGAGCATCGCCGGCTCGAACGTGCTGGTCGGCGGTCCGGGCGGGCAGCTCGACCTGCTCACCGCCGAGGGCTACGCGAAGCTCGGCCTGCCGTCGGACCTGACGCCGGGAAATCCCGGCCAGGTGAACACCGAGCTCGGCATCGCCTTCCACTCCGACAGCGCGTTCCTGCGCGGGATCGTGTCGAAGACCTCGGCCGCCACGCGCGCGAACGTGAACGGCTCGATCTTCTGCGCGCGCTCGGACAACGACACCGACAACAACCCGCACAACCCCATGTATGGCATCAACCGCGCCGGTGCCGACGGCGAGCTCGTGACGCTGATCGGCTCGGTGAGCTCCGTCTCGGGTGGGAACTCGGAAGCGCCGATGTCGATGATCGACCCGACCGTGCGACCGACCAAGGTCGACTCGGCGCGCGACGCGACGGGCCTGATCGACACCGGAAATCTGGTCTCGCTGCTGAACCAGACCCAAGCCGGGCAGGTGGCGCGCGCCGCCGAGGAGATCAGCGCGATCAAGCTCGCGCACGAGAGCGAAGACCCCGCGCTCGAGTCGCGCATCCTGTGCAACTACACCCAGACCACCGACCTGATCTCGCGCTACGGAAACCCGGACCTGGTGAACCCGCTCGCGGACGCCGACATCGCCACCGGCGCGAACCCGATCTTCACGGCGGCCGAGCTGAACCAGAGCCGCTTCGCGAAGACCGCGGCGGTGATGAAGCTCGTGGTCGAGGGCTACGCGGGCGCGGGCACCATCGAGCAGGGCGGCTACGACTACCACGACAGCACGCGCGCCACCGGCGAGGTCCGCGACTTCCTTGCCGGCCAGATGATGGGCGCGGCGCTCGAGTTCGCCGCGCGCCGAGCGGCGCCGCTCATGCTCTACGTGCTCTCCGACGGGTCTCTCTCCAGCGACGGCGTTCTCGACAACTCCGCCGACGGGCGCGGCAAGGGTATCTGGAAGGGCGACAACTCCGACACCGCCGCGAGCCTGGTGCTGGTCTACAGCCCGACCGGGCGCCCCGCGCTCGCGCGCCCGGGCGCGCACCAGATCGGCTACTTCCGGCCCTCGGCGTCGGTCGAGACCGCGTCGACCGCGGTCGCGAACAACGTCGCGCTTCTGGCCGAGGCGATCGTGCTGAACTATCTGGCGCTGCACGACCGGGTGGGGAGCTTCTCGTCCGTGCTACCGACGCACGGGCTCGGCTCCGGCGCTTCCTTCGACGCCCTGATCGCGTTCGAGCCGATCGCCTAGTGACTCGATCAGCGCGGCGGTGAATCGCGCGCGCCCGGAATCGCTCGGGTGCACGCCGTCCAGGAAGTCCTCCGGCCGGTAGACCACCTGTGGGTCGGGTTCGAGCAGCTCGAAGCCCGCCTCCGCCGAGAGCTCGCGCAGGAACTGACGGTAGCGATCGATGCGTGCGCCAACGCTCTGCGTCTGCGGTGTGGCGAGCACGGGCGCGTCGATCACCAGCAGCCGCGCGCCCGACTCGCGAAGCCTGCGGGAAAGGTACGCGAGCGCGCGCGTGTTCGCGTTGGGGTAGCTGTCCGGGACCGGCTCGCGAATCCAGTTCAGCCACGAGTCACTGCCCGGACCGTACTCGCCCTGTCGCGCGTCGATCGGCCCGCCGCCGTGCTGGTCCCACTGGCCAAGCCCAAGGCGCACCCGCGCGGCGTTGCGAAGCGCGCGCCCGTGTCTCAGCACGACGCTCAGCTCGCCGAACAGCCCCGCGACGTGGAAGCCGGGCTCGCGCAGCACGTCGCGAGCGCTGAACAGCTCGGGAACCGAGCGCAGATCGTAGACGCGGACTCGGTGGAGCTGCGGCAGGGAGCGCAGCGAGAGCGGCCCGGCCACGAAGATCGCCGCGCGCGGCTCGAGATCGGCGACCGCGTTCGCCAGCATGCCGAAGGCCAGCGCCGGTCCGCTGCCGATCGTGATCGAGGGGAAGCGCAGCCCCTGCGCCGCGAAGCGCCGCTCCAGCTCCGCAGGATCGAGCCCGCGCTCGGCCAGGCTGTTGCCGAGGATCGGCACGTTGCGCCGGCTCGGGGGAGTGGAGCGCAGCAGCGCCTCGACCCGGTACGGATCGGACACGCGCACCGGCATCTCGCGCGCGACCCAGGCCCAGTGCGCGGGCCAGAGCACGAGCGCGCGGTCGGCTGCGACGAGGCCCGCGAGAAGCAGCGCGATCGCGAGCAGGGCCTTGCGCGAGCGTCGCGATCGCCGACCCGCCGAGTCCGCCTTGTCCGCCGTGGTCCCCACCGCTGCCAGCGTACGCGCATCGGCGGTATCCTGCGCGACGTGCGCGCTCTCGTCGCCGCAGCTCTGGTGTTTGCCCTCGCCGCCCCGGCGAGCGGCGAGGGCCTCGTGCTGAACTTCCGCGAAGCGGAGATCGGCGCGGTGGTCGCGGCGGTCGCGCGCGCGACGGGCCGGCGCTTCGTGCACGACGCGGAGCTTCGCGGCCGGGTCACCGTCGTTCTCGAGGACGAGATCAGCGCGGACGAGGCGCTCGAGGTCCTGAACGCGACGCTGCTCATGGTCGGCTACGCCACGATTCCCGGCCCCGGCGGCGTCTGGAAGATCCTGCCGATCGAGGCGGGCAGGAGCGCCGCTCCGTGGCTCTACGGCGAGGCGTCGCGCGAGTCGTCGCGGCTCGTCACGACGCTGGTCCGGCTCGACGCGGCGAAGCCCGACGAGATCGCGGCGGTCCTCGGTCGCGAGTCGCGCGCCGCGATCGTGCTGCCGTACCCGCCCACGAACGGCCTGATCATCGCTGCGCCCGAGGATCGGCTCGCCGCGATGCTGGTGCTGGTGCGCGCGCTCGACAAGGCGTCGAAGTCGGAGCTTCGGGTCGTTCCGCTGCGCTGGGCCGTCGCCGCCACGCTCGCCGCGCAGATCGAAGCGGCCTTCCAGCCCGGGGTCGCGCCCGAGCTCCCGTTTCGGATCGTCATCGACGAGCGCACGAATTCGCTGCTCGTGCAGGGCGCGCCCGCGCGCATCGCCGAGATCCGCGCGCTGATCGAGACGCTCGACGCTCCGGCGCGCTCGACGAGCGGATTGCACGTGGTGCGCGTGGTGAACGCCGAGGCGCAGGCGCTCTCGGAGCACCTGCTCGGCCTCGAACTCGGCCAGGAATCCGCCGACGGCTCGCCCGGCGACGGCCTCGAGATCGCCGTCGACGAGGCGACGAACTCGCTGGTGATTCGCGCCAACCGCGAGGTCTTCGCGCAGATCAGCGCGGTGATCGGCGAGCTCGACCGGATCCCGGCGCGGATCGGGATCGAGGTGCACGTCTGGGACGTCGAGACCGCGAAGGGGCTCGAGCTCGGCTTCGACGCGCTGCTGCCGCTGGTCCATTTCGAAGACCTCGACGACACGATCGCGTTCACGGCGATCGGCGACGTCGAGAGCCTGCTCTCCACTCCCGAGGTCGTGCCGTTCCTGGCGCGCTTCACGCGTACGCCGCTGCTGATTCCGATCATCGGGCCCGACGGCCTGCCGACCGTCGCCGTCGTGCCCACCGGCGGCGCGCAGATCACCGCGGCCGAGGGCGACGTGAGCATTCGCGCGCTCACCAGCCCGTATTTGCTCGCGGTCGCCGGAGAGGAGCAGCGCATCTTCAGCGGCGATCAGGTGCCGATTCCGGTCTCGTCAGCGGAAAGTGACTCGACGGACTCGTTCTTCACCTCGGTGGCGATCCAACGCGAGGACGTCGGCGTCGATCTCGCCGTCACGCCGACGGCGGTCTCGGACGAGAGCGTCGGGCTCGAGCTCCACATCGAGGTCAGCTCCGTCGCCGAGTCACTCTCGCTCGTGAGCGAGGCAGAGAGCTCGAGCACGACGGGGGATCAGGGGCCGACGCTGCGCAAGTTCAAGGTCGACGCGAACGTCCGCATGACCCATGGCGCGGTGATGCTCGTGGCCGCGGCTCCGGCGGACGTCAGCACGAGCAGCGAGGAGGGTGTCCCGTATCTGTCGGACATTCCCATCCTGGGCTGGTTCTTCCGCTCCACGCGAGAGATCGATCGGACGCGCCGCCTGGTCGCCGCGGTGCAGGTCCACCCGGTCCAGACCCCCGAGGACCAGCGCGCGGAGTCGACCATGCGAAGGCTCGCCTTCGAGCGCCAGGTGCAGCGCGTCGGTCCGCTCGCCTCGCTCTCGAGCGCGCCCTACGCGGTGCTCGTGGCCACGCGCGCGACGCGCGGCGAGGCCGACCGGGTGGTCGAAGAGCTCCGCGGCCTTCCGGGCGTGCCGGCGCTGGTTCCTTGGCAAGGCGACGGCGCCGAGCGCTGGGACGTCTACCTGATCGGCTTCGAGCGGATCTCGGAGCTCGGTCCGGTCACCGCCGAGCTTCGCGAGCGCGGCTTCTCGACCCGGCTCGAGGTCGCCTCGCTGCCGCGGTGGTGAAGCGGCTCAGGCGGGCGACGGCACCGCCGCCGCGCTCGTCGCCGCCGAGCGCTCTTCGGCCGTGCGCTGCAGCGAGACCACTTCGTCGAGGCAGCGGAGCATGCGGCCGTAGAGCCGCGGCTTGATCGCCTCGAGAAGCGCGTAGCCGATCAGCGCGAAGATCGTCGACGACAGCGCGAGGCCGAGTGCGCCGAGCTCGAGCGCGGTGCCCGCCATGTGCTTGGAGACCAGTAGGATCAGCATGCCGATCGCGTTCCCGGCCAGGCCGACGGGCGGAAGCAGATTCGCGTACATCGAGATCGGGCGCGAATAGCTCGCCTCGTACTCGTTCATCACGTACTGCCGGCTCGCGTCGACCACGAAGTCGCTCGCCACCGTTCGCGCGTCGGGCGAGCGCAGCGACTTGGCGAGCACGCGCAGCATCAGCACGGCGATCGAGTCGGCGCGACCCTTCGCCGCCAGCTGCAGGCTCTTCTCGAGCAGCGGCCGCGGCACGAGCCGCGTGGCCCGGAACGCGCGCGCCGAGAGCGACAGGCCGCGGTAGAGTGGAACACAGATCGCGGCGAGCGAGAGAACGCTCATCACGATCACGATCGTCGCCTGGGTCGAGAGCAGAGAGCCGTTCATCGGGGGGTCCTTTCTCAGTCGCCGTCGCGAATCAGCTGTACGGCCTTGCCGAGCGGGCTCTGATTTCCGGGGGGATAGTGCACGAGCATGTCCTCCCGGCCGGCATAGCGGGTGCCGACCTCCTCGAGCACGGCGTTGGCTCGCGCCCGCTCGCGCATTCGCGCGAGGACCTGCGCCTTGGCCAGGCGCAGATCGGCGTCGACGCCCCACAGCTCCGGGTGACGGCTCTGCCACTCGCCCGCCAGCATGGGATCGAGGTGCATCCCGATGTACGCGTCCACGAAATGCTGGAGCGCTACTTGCGTGGTGCGATCTCCGCGCTGCTCCGCGTCGTCGAGGGCGGTGCGGAAGTGCATCAGGTCCTCGTACATCCGCGCCATGTTCGCGCGGCGCAGATCGAGCGACGCGCCGCCGAGCGGCGCGGTCTCTTCTGCGGCCTTCTCGGTGCTGCCGAAGTCCACGGGGCGGCTTCCCGACGAGGCGCACGCCGCGAGCGCGAGACACGCGAAGCCGGCGATCCAGGCGCGAAGCGCGATCTCAGTCATTTCGGGTCTCCATCGGCCGGCCCTCGTGGTACATGCGGCGCAGCAGCACGTGCACCGGGTGGTCGCGGCGGGCGCGCATCTCGTCGGCGAGACCGTCGGTCGCAAGCGTTTCCTTCCAGAGCGGAAGCGCCCGCGAGCGCGCGGCGATCTGCTGCTCGGTGCGCGCGAGCAGCGCTTCGGCATCAGCCAGCTTCTGCGCCACGTCGGCCAGGTCGTCCGTGCCCGTCTCGTCGGGCGCGGCCGGGACCGGCTCGGGCGAGACCGCGCGCATCGCGTCGCGGCGCGAGCCGAGCTCCGCGATCTCGCGCAGCAGCGCCTCGCGCTTTCCGCGCAGCTCGTCGAGCTGGGCGTCGAGCTCGGGGATCCGCTCGCTCTCGGCGAAGCCCAGGTAGAGCAGAACCTCGCTGTCTGCGAGAGCGGTGCGCAGCACCGACAGGCGCTTCGCTTCGGGCTCGCTGCCGTCGATCCAGCTCGAGAGCGCGCGCGAGCGAGCGACGTGCTCGGCAATCGGGCGCACGATTTTCGCGTACTCGCTCTGCCGCCCGTGACGGCCGAGTCCCGCGGTGATCGCCGGCCAGAGCTCGCGATCGAACGGGAAGAGCAGCAGCGCGCTGCGGTAGCGCTCGGTGCCGAGCACGACTTCCGCCGAGCTCGGCCGGGCCGCATAGGCGAGCAGGGCGTTGCCGACGCCCTTCGAGGCTTCGAACGCCGCGAAGTAGGCGGAGTCCGGAAGCGCGGACTTCCCGTCCTCGGTCGCGTACTGGTGGAAGAAGCCGAGGTAGCGGCCGTAGACGCGCGCGGCGGCGCGCGCATACTCGTCGGCGCGGGTCGGCTCCTTCGCGGCGCGCCACAGGTAGTAGTCGGCGACGTTCAGGCTGGTCTCCTGGATCTCCTCCCAGAGCCGGCGCATCGCGTCGAGATACTGCTCGCGAGTCACGTTCTGATAGCCGAGCTTCTTCCAGTCTCCGGCCATCTCGCCGCGAAGCGTCGCCCAGACTCCGACCGCGCCCTCGATGCTGAAGGGCATGTCGAGCTCGGCCTCGGTGTCGAGGCGTTGCTTCGCCACGTACACCTCGCCGATCTCGCGCAGCACGCGCGTGTACACCGCACACTGCCCCTCGACCGTGCGCGCGCGCTTGAAGGCGACCTCGTAGGCGCCGGTGGTCGTTCGCAGCGCGCGCTGCGTCGCTGCGCCGAGGCCGTCCTGCGCGAGAAGGCCGCGCGCGGTCTCGTGGTGCTTGCTCGCCTCGAGCAGCGCGAGCGTGAAGGTGAGGCTGCCGACGTCCGACTCCGGCCCGTCCATCCGGCCGACGATCCGCTCCAGGTACGCGCGCGACGACGCGGCGACGGGGATCACCTCCGGGTGCGCGCCGACGCGCCCGTCGTAGAGCAGCCGGACGATCGCGCCGAGCGGGTCGAGATCGCGATCGACGCCCTTCTCCTGACTGCGCAGCACGATCATCCGCGCGGTGTTCTCGTACACGTAGGGGAGCGCGGCGAGGAAGCCCGAGTTCGGCGCGTCGGAGAGCGAGAGGTCGTCGAGCGTCTGGTAGGTCGCCTCGAGCGGAAGCACGACGGTCAGCCAGAGATCGAGGACTTCCTGCACGAAGTCACCCGCGTTGCCGCGTTCGAGCGCGCGGGTCGCGAGGATGTAGTGGTACCAGTAGGCGTTCTCGTGCCGATCGAGGCGACCCGAGAGCGCGCGGATCGCCTCGACGCTCGCCTCGAGCTCCTCCTGCGAACCCTTCGAGAGGTGCAGCAGCAGGTGGGCGATCGCCTTCCGACGCTGGAGCGACTCCTCGTCGGGCGACTCGTGGGGCGCGAGCGTCTCGAAGTACTCGCTGACGTAGCGGTCGAGCGAGATCCCCGCCTCGCTGCCGTAGCCCTGCAGTCGCTCGCGAAGCGCGGCTGCGTCGGCCGACGAGTACACGTACGCGTAGTCGAGGTAGCTCGACCAGACGGCCGACTCCGTTCCGGCCGACGCGGGGCTCGCGATCGCGAGGCCGAGCAGGACCAGTCGAATTCTCGCTCCGATTCGCATCACTTCGCTCCCTGCCCTGACAGGCAGCTCAGCGCGTGCGTGAGCTCGGCGCAGCGGTCCACCGCCGCGCGGCCCGGCGCCCGCTCGATCCACATCAGAAATGCGTTCAGGTTCTTGGTCTCGACGAAGCGGTAGGTGCCCGCCGCGCTCGAGCACTCGCGCCTGTCGCCGACGGCGCCGAGGACCGCGAGCTTCAGCGAGTCCTCGCGCCGGTCGCTGCGACACGCGGCGAGCGTCGACAGTGGGACGCCGCGGAGCTTGGCCTCCGGCTCCGAGCGCCGCGCCGGCGCGGGGACCGGCGCGGCCGCGACGCGCTCGCGCACCGCCGCGGCGGTCTCGCGTGGCGAAGCCGCGCTCCGGGTGTCCGCTGCGCCGGCGAACGAGACCGGGCGCGCCGGGGCGGCTCGCAGCGCGGCCCGCTCCGGAGCTGCGTGGCTCGGAGTCGCACGCGCGGAGACGGCCGCGGTCGAGTCGTCACCGGGAAGTGTCGGCACGGCGGCCGCGAGGGGCGCTACGCGCGGAAGTGTCGGAACGGCGGCGCGCCGCGGCGCGGGCGCGCCCGGCGGCAGGCTGGCGACGCGCGTCGGATTCTCGCGTTCCGCCGGCGCGGGACCCGCGACGGCGTCGATCGCGAATCGCGGCGCCTTCGCGCGCGGCGCGGCGCTCGCGACCGCCGCAGGCGGACGCCAGGCGGTGCGCGTCTCGGCCTCGACCGGCGCGGGCACGGGAAGCGGAGCCGGCCGCACGGGCTTTCGTTCCGGCGCGCGCAGCGCCTCGGGCTCGGGCTTCCGCTGCGTCGGCACCGTCTGCTTCGCGACGACCACCGGCGCGGGCGCCGGCTCCCGCTCGGCCACGGGCGCAGGCTCCGGCGGCGCGACGACGACCTGCGCCTGGAGCGGCACGATCCGAAGCCCGCTCTCGCCGGCGTCGCTCGAGTCGAGTGCGCGAACCCCCGCGAAGACCAGGATGCCGCTCGCGACGACCGTCGCGGCGGCGCTTCCGGCTCCCGCGAGCGGCGAGGGCGGCGGCACCAGCGCGAGCGGCTGCGCCGCGACGCGGAAATTCGCGGCTCCATGACCGAAGCAGCGCGAGACCGGGCTCGCTCTCACGGCTTCGCCCCGATCCGCTCGACCAGCGCGCGGCGCTCGCTCGGCCATGCGTCCTCGACCAGCGCGACCGCGGCGAGCAGGTCTTCGCTTCGCGAGTCCGCGTGCGGTGCGAGGGCGGGTCGCTCGGGGGAAGCGGCGCGCAGCCGAGCCAGTCGGTCGCGCAGCTCGTCCCTACCGATTCGCGGGCTCGGCTCGCCCGCGGTCACGAGCTCGAACACGGGCTGCGCGTCTCCGGGCGGGTATACGCGAACTTGTGTCGCGTCGCCGCCGACCGCGAGCGCCTCGGCGGGCGCCTGTTCTCCGACTCGGGGCAGGACGAGCTCGCCCAGATCGAGCCCCTTCTCGGAGTCGAGCGACCCGACCTGCGTCATCGCGAGCAGGATCAGGAAGGCGAGGTCGACGAACGAGAACAGCCACGCGGGTGTGTCGGAGTGCGGTGAGGTCACGGACCTCTAGAGGCAGTCTCAAAATTGTCTCAGCATGATGCAGATACAGGCGAGTTGGACGAATGCTCGGTAGTTCTGGGCTTTGTACTCCCAGCGGGTGACGACGCGGCGGAAGTTCTGCAGCCA
>VGRW01000101.1 GCA_016875225.1 Deltaproteobacteria bacterium | reverse complement strand
CGTCGTCACCCGCTGGGAGTACAAAGCCCAGAACTACCGAGCATTCGTCCAACTCGCCTGTATCTGCATCATGCTGAGACAATTTTGAGACTGCCTCTAGAAGGAGAGCCCGATGAGAACGATCCTGGCACTGCTCGTGATGTCTTTGCTCGTCTTCGCATCCGCCGCGTCCGCGGACCAGTCGACGGCCCCGGGCCAGCAGAAGAAGGCCGCCGGCGACGGATCCGCAAAGGAGTACGCACCGGGTCAGCAGAAGGCCGAGGAAGCCGAGGCCGAGGCGAAGGCCAAGACCAAGGAAGCTCAGCTGAAGGCCAAGAAGAAGACCGAGAAGGCCAAGAAGTCCGGCGCGGGCAAGCCCGAGGCGACGGCCGAGGAGCTGCTCGAGAAAGAGGCCGCGGGCAAGGCAAAGGCGAAGGGCAAGGCGAAGTAGCCGCCCGAGCGGATCAGGCGGGAGAGCGCGAGACGCAGATCGCCGAGAAGCCTCCGCCGGGGCTGCGCAGATTCGTGACCTGTCCCTGGTAGACGCGCGCGCCGAGCAGGAGCACCTGATCGCGATAGGCGTAGGCGCGCACGTCGAACTTCATCTTGCGCCGCCCCTCGAGCGTCTCCACCTCGACCTCGCCGGGCTCGACCCGGCGCTGCGCGAGGAAGCCGGGGATGGACGCGATCTCCTCGAGCTTGCGCCGCGAGATCTTGTCGCCGCGGTACACGGACTTGCTGCCGTAGGCCGCACAGGGCTTGAACACCAGCCGGCTCCGCTCCGCCCAGGCGCGCTCGAGACCGAGATCGGCGAGCCGCCGCGTCTCGGGCACGATCTGCTGCAGGAACCCGGTGTCCTCGGGCGCGACGCCGAGCCGCTCGAGCGTCTCGCGCGACGAGAAGATCGCGAGCCTCTGCTTGTTCGCGAGCAGGTGGTGCTCGCGCGGCGCGGGAGTGACGACGACGGCGCGGGAGAGGTACGCCTCGCGAAGGCGTCGCGTTCGCGGAGTCGAAAGCGTGAAGTCCGTGTCGCGCAGGTAGACCAGATCCGGGAGCTCGTCACCATCACGAGCGAAGTCCTCGGTGTCGAGGATCTCCGCCCGGATCCCCGCCTGCTCGAAGAGCTTCACCAGCAGCTCGAACTCGGCGAACAGGAACTGCTCGCGCGGTCGCTCGTCGACGATCGCGATCCGGCCGAGCTCCGCCTCCGGCCCGCGCACGGCGCGAAGCTCCGAGATGAACTGCTGCACGATCCGCGACTGCATCGTCTCGATGGGGAGCAGATCCGCACAGATGCACGCGAGGCGCTCGGGATCGCAGAGCGAGGCGGTGTGCAGGCCGTTCAGCAGCGCGCCGCCCGCGTTGGTGTTGATCTCGATCAGGCGCGGTCCGTCCGGGCCGAGATGAAAGTCGTAGCCCATGAACACGCCGCGATTTCCCGGCTCGAAGCGAACCCCGGATTCGGCGCCCGCGTCGACCTCGGCTTGGTACGAGGCCGTGTGCGCGATCCCGTCGAGAAGCGCGACCGCGCGCTTGATCGCCGCGTAGTGCTCCGGAACCAGCGAGATGACCTTTTGGCCGGCGTAGGGGATCATGCCGCTGCGAAGCCCACTCGCGTGCGATTCGCGAATGCTGCGAGAGGACTCCGAGCGGAGTTCCCCTTACACAGGAAGAGAACGCTCTTCGCGCTAGCAGGCACGACGGCTCCTCGTGCGCGACGAGGCGCGCCCGCAGCAGTTCTCGGTCAGGTACGCGACCAGCCCCTCGATCGCCCCGAAGTCCGCGGAGTAGATCAGCGACCGCCCTTCCCGCCGCCGGCCGATCAGCCCCGCGCGCGAGAGCTGCGCGAGGTGGAACGAGAGCGTGGGCCCGGGAAGGTCGAGCAGCGCCGAGATCCGACCGGCGGGCAGCCCTTCGGGACCACGCTGCACGAGCGCGCGAAAGATCCGCAGCCTCGTCTCCTGGGCGAGCGCGGCGAGCGCTCCGATCGCCTGCGATATTTCCATGAATCTGGAATTATCGAAGTCTCGCGGCGACGTCAAGCCTCGGACCGCTGCGCGCCTGCCGCCCGGGCTAGACTCGCGCGCTGTGAACGCCCGACGTCTCGCGATGCTCCTGCTTCCGCTCTCGATCGCTCTGGCCTGCAGCGCCGGCGAGCCGGCTCGCAAGCCCGAGCCGCACCCGTCCGCGCGCGCGTACGACGGGAGCTTCCCGCCCCGGGGACCGATCGTGCTGCGGCCTGCGACCCCGCCCGCGGAGGGAACGCTGTACCAGCTGCAGATGAAGTACGAGGGGCGTTCGGAGGTGTTGCGAGAGAATTCGACCACCGACGGGCCCGAGACGCTCGACGAGCTGCTGCTCTTCGAGCTCGACTACCTCCAGGTCGCGGTCGCCTCGCCCGATCCGGACAGCGTCGCGTCGTCGCTCGTGCTCGACGCCCTGCGCCGAAAGGCGCGCGTCGCGCCGCCCGGCGCCGAGATCGGGCTCGAGATCGCCGACGACCGGATCCGCACGCAGTCCGGCGAGAAGGTCGACATCGATCTCCAGGGCGCCCAGCCCAAGGGCGATCTCACCCCGCGCTCCGTGCTGAACCGGCCGTTCGCGCTGCTCGTGACCGACGCGCGCGGAAACCCGGAGGGTGTGACGCTGCGCGGCATCCCATCGGCGAAGCGGCTGCTCGCGTCGCTGCCGATCCGCGAGTCGATCGCCTGGGTCCAGGTCGGCCTCCCCGAAGGGCCCGTGAGCGCCGGCGCGACCTGGAGCGCGAAGCGATTCCTGCCCAATCCGATCGGCCGACTCGGCGCGGGCGTGGAGATCGAGCACCGCCTGGTCGGCTTCGAGATGGTCGACGGCGTGCCTTGCGCGCGCGTCTCGCTCCGCGCGAAGCAGGACGCAGAGAACGCGCCGAGCGAGTTCGGCTTCACGTTCGAGCAGCTCCGCGTGGAGCTGAGCGGCGACGCGTGGATCGCGCTGGGCAGCTCGGAGGTGCAGATGCTGCGGCTCGAGGACGTCGCCGCGGTCGCCTACAAGAGAACGATCGGCGCGACGCCGGCGCGATTTCGCGCGCGCTACCAGGGCCGGGCGTCGCTCGCGCGGCTCGACGCGGCGACGACCGCTAACATGCCCTGGGCCGACGGCACCAAGCGCTTTGCCGAGGTGGCCAGGAAGAGCCGCGAATGAAGCGGCCCGGCCGCCGCGAGGCGACCGGGCCGGATCGAGAGCAGAAGCTCTCTGCGACTCAGAACTGGTAGGTCACTCCCGCCCAGACCTCGTCGCGCTTCTCCATCATGTTGTCCGCGAAGCTGGCCTTCGAGAAGAACGGGGCCATCGAGTACTTCTTGAACTGGTAGTTGATCAGCTGCCAGTTGCCGTCGTTCCAAGTGGTGGGATCGGCGAGGCAGTCGTAGCCGCCGCTCGGGCAGATGTTCCGGATGTTGTGCTCGTTCTTGCTGCCCTGGAGCAGATTGACGCCGACCTCGAACGAGATCTGGTCGTTCATCACCCACTTCAGCTTCGGTCCGGTGATCCATGCCTGCGCCGACCAGTCGTACGCCAGGAAGTTCGTCAGCACGATCGAATCGTTGCGCCAGTAGTTCTCGATGAAGAACGTCGAGATGATGTTGTTCTCGTGCTGCACCATGCCGCTCCGGCTGTCGCCTTCGTAGTCCATCACGTGCTCTATGAAGGTCTGGAACGACACGAACGCGGTGCGGTCCTTGTTCAGCAGCGGGATGAAGAAGCTGCGGTCGAGGCCGATCGCGGCGAGCAGCACGTCGCTGCTGTCGATCCCGTCGAGCTCGTTGGTGTTGTTGATCTTGCGGTCGAAGTCGTACGCGGTCTCGAGTCGCAGAACCGTGTCGATGCCGGGGATCTGGTAGTCGAGCGACCCGCCCAGCGTGAACGTGCGCGGGTATTCGAGCTGGGCCTGGCTCGCGGACCAGATCCAGCCGAGTGGCTGGATGTCGATTCCAGGCGCGTTGTAGCAGATTGGGTTGGTCCCGCAGATCGGCCCGATCCCGAATGTCCAGACAGCCAGCGCGTTGTCGCTCGCCGCCTGAACCGAAGCCTGATCATATGGATTGAAGGCCGGAATGACCGCTGCGGGGAATCCCAGCGCCTGCAGGAAGAGCATCATCGCCGGGTTCGGATTGGTGGTGCTGTAGTGGTTCTTGAAGCGCGCGACCGGCGCGTCCTGGATGCCCCAGAAGCCCGAGAGCGAGAACGCGATCGACGGCTCCGGGATGCGGAACTCGAAGCGGAAGCCCGGCTCGGTGTTCGAGAGGCTCCAGCCGCGCTCCTCGACCCGCGCGAGGGATTGATTCAGCAGACCGTGCGCTCCCGCGTCGGCGCGGCCCTCGCACGCGGCCGTGAAGGCCCAGAAGTCGCCGCACTGCCCGACCTGCAGCGGCTTGAAGCGATCGACCACCCAGACCAGCTCGAGCGAGAAGTCCTGCAGCGGGCCGACCGTCCCGAAGCTGTGGATCAGGTCGATCGAGAGCGACGGGATGCGCCGCTCCTCGAGCGACGGGTAGACGTTGTGCGTGCTGTAGTCGATCGGATTCACGAGGTCCTGGAGCCGGAACGCGTCGGTCTTGCCCCAGACCACCTGCTGGCGGCCGAGCCGCACCTGCGTGTCCTTGTACTTGACCTCGAAGTAGGCCTCGCGCGCCCAGCACCAGTCGTGCACGCCGTCCCAGCAGCGCGTCGACAGCTCGCCGTCGGTGTGGTTCAGGCCGAACGGGGCCTGGCGGTCGATCGTGCCCCGGTCGCCGACGATATAGCGGCCGCCAAATGAGTGGATCGGTGCGCCTTGCGTGAGGCCGGCACCCGCCAGGTAGATATCGGCTAGCTCGAGTGAGCCGAGGAAGTTGTTCGTCGCTGGCGTCGCCCCCGTTGCAAGGATTCGCTGCTCCGCGATGTTCCAAGCCTTCGCGTTCGAGTTTCCGCCGAGGTGCCCCTGCTCGCTGCCGCGCGTGCGCGATGCAGCGCCGAGGATCCCGAAGAAGATGGTGTTGTCGTAGACGAACTGAGGGTTGTTGTTCCCGCCGAAGAAGTTGGCGGTGTCCGCTGCGGTGTCGCAGTAGTTGCCGCGGATGCAGGAGCCGTGACCCGGGAACTTCTCGCCGTCCATCGCATTCGCGGCATTCGCTTGGACGGCCGTGCCCGGCCCCGCAGGGCTGCGCCGATCGCCGAAGTACTGCGGATACAGATCGTAGACCGCGTCATAGGTCGGCGTGACGATTCCGTGGAAGCTCACGTCGAGATCCGAATCGGAGAACAGTCTCACGTCGAAGTTCATCTCGACGCTGTTCATCCACTGATCCATCTGGAAATCTTTGGAGAGACTCGGCGAGTTGAAGTACACGGACGAGTTCGCCTTGCCGTGCAGCTCGAAGTTCTCCGACCACCAATCCGCCATCGCGACGTTCGCCGTCGCGAGTCCCGACACCATCGCCAGTAGCAGTGAGATCGCACGCACGACTCGCGATCCCGTAAGCTCCACCCTCTCGCCCATGCTCCCTCCTTGCAGCCCTGAGCCGAACTGCACCCCCAAGTATTCCAGAACCTACGAAAAATCCCTTCGGATTTCGCGCCCGGTTTATTGATTTTGCGCGTCTGTTTGCGGGAAATCGAAGGCGAGCAGCGTCTGCTCGACCATCTGGGTTCCTCCCTCGCGCTCGTTTTTCGTGACGCTGCGCAGCAATCCCACGCCGCGCGCGTAGTAGTCCTGGTACGACAGGAGCGGCGCGTCGGTCTGGATCGATGGATCCCAGTACTCCGACTCGACCAGCAGCACGTCCGCGAACGTTCCCGCCGGAACGATCAGCTCCGCGACCGGTTTCGTCCGACCCGTCCACTTGATCCGCCCGCCGCCACCGTTCTCGGGCTGCTGCAGGATGCGCGTCTCGTGGGTCCATGACGCGCCCGGCAATGCGCCGAGCGGCATGACTCGCGCGGGATCCTCCTCGCCCAGCATCCGCAGTCGATCCGGCGAGCGGTAGTCGAGCCCCGTGTAGCGGCAGAGAAATCCGTCGCGGGCGACGTAGGCGGTGGCGCCGACCTCCGCGATCCCGAGCGAGTCGGCGCTCAGCGCGTGCTCGTCCATGATGAACGCGACGCCGGGCAGTCCCTCGACGGCGCTGTCGCCCCGCGCCACGACCTCGACCTCGATTCCACCGGCGCCGAGCGCGTACTTGTAGCGCCAGTGCGCGCCCGGCACGAGCGGGAAGTACTCGTTGGCCGCAGAGCCGCTGGCGCTCGACGAGGGCGGCGCGTCGCAAGCGGTGAGCGCGCCGAGCAGCGCAGCCCATCCGGCCACGAGAGCCAGCGTTCGCAGGGGGCGGCGCCGATCGACTCTCATCCGACCCTCACTCGCGCTTCACATCCGAAGCCTGCGGCTCTGCGCTGCCTGCAGCGCTCGCGAATTCGGGGCGGAATACCGCCGTGAACGCGGGGACGAGCAGCATGGCGCCGATCATGTTCCCGACCAGCACCACGGAGAGCAGCAAGCTCATGTCGGCCGCGAATCGCAAGCTGGAGATGAAATACCAGAAGATGATGCCGCCCACCAACGTCGAGGCGGTGAAGAACACCGCCATTCCCGTGGTCTGGATCGCGATGCGCACCGCCTCGACCACGTCGTGGCCGCGTTTTCGCTCGTGGACCACGCGGTCCATGATGTACAGGGCGTAGTCGACGCCCACGCCGACGCCGAGCGCCTGCACCGGGAGCGTGTTCACGTCGAAGCCGATTCCGGTCCAGTACATGTACGCGAGCGACACCAGCGCCGCGGTGCCCAGCGACAGGATCAGATACAGCGCGATCGAGAACGCGCGGTAGGAGATCCACACGATCAGGAACGTGGTGACGAACGACGCGATCAGCGTCGCGTTGTTGCTGCCCTCGACCTCTTCGTTGCTCGCCGCGAGCACGCCCATCAGGCCCGAGGCCAGGGCGAAGCTCGTGCCCTCCGCCCAGCGCCCCGACTCGCGCCGCTCGTAGTCGCCGGACTGGTACTTCACCCAGAGCTCGTACGGCTCGTACAGGCCGCGCTTTCGCACCTGCACGTTCGTGCCGCGCTCCTCGGAATTCCACTCCGCGACCACGCTGAAGCTGCGCCGGTCGAGCTCCGCGGCCTTGATCAGCGCATACGCCGTGACCAGGTCGAAGCCCTCGACCTCGGCGAGCTCCTCCACGCCCGCGTTCGCGAGCTTTCCGACGTCGTCGTAGCCGGCCTCGACCAGGACCTCGCGCAGCTCGCGCGTCATTCGCGGCAGCGTGAGCATGCGCTCCTTGGAATCCTCGGGCGCCGGATCGGTGCGGTCGGGCGTCAGCACGGCCTGCTTCTCGTACTGGCCGTCGGGCTGCTGCAGATACACGCCGAGCTCGACCGGCCGCGGCGGGAGCAGCGGGCCGATCCACCAGAACACCGTCGAGATCCAGTCGTCCTCGGGAACCTCGAGCCGCACGGCGATCTTCCCGGTCGGCCGCCGCTTCAGGTAGTCCTTGATGCGGTCGACGGCGTGCCGGATCGTGTCGCCCTGGTGGTCGCCGTAGAAGACGCGGATCGCCGCGTTTCTCGCGACCTGGTCGCGAACCGGATTCAGGATTCGCGGATCGGGTGAGCCCGCCTCGTACAGATAGAGCAGACCGCCGATCTCCTGCGGCGTGTACGGCACGATCGACCAGCGCGGGTCCGCGTTGTGGTAGGTGCGGTTGATCGCCTTCAGGTACTCGACGATCGAGAGCGTGCCGCCGACGCCGGGCTCCTGCTCCATGTAGCGCTGGAACGCCTCGATCTCGGCCATGACCTCGGGCCGGTGGATGCCGCCCTCCATCTCCGTCTCGACCACTACGGTGAGCTCGTCCGCGCCGTAGAAGCGCTTGCTGATCGCGGCGGCGGACTGGTTGAACTCGTGCTCCGGCCAGAGGATCGGCGTGCCGGGTCGCGATTCGCCGACCTTCACGTAGGGAGCCACCGCGAACGACGAGACCACGATCACGAGCCAGACGCCCAGGATCACTTTCGCCGAGCGCGGACCCGTCGCCCAGCCCGACATGACGCGCAGCACCTTCACGATCGGCTCGGGCACGTAGTGCTTGGTGTCCTTGGGCGCCGGGAAGTAGGCGATCATCAGCCGGTTGAGCAGCATCTCCGTCACCGCGATCGACATGGCCCAGAACGCGCCGACCAGCGCCACCTTCTTCATCAGCGCGATCGACGAGACGTAGATGACCAGGATCCCGAACGCGTCGGTCAGGATCGCGAGCGACCCGGGCAGGAGCAGCTCCGCCATCGACGAGATGACCGCCTCGTCCTTGTCGCCGTTCAGCCGCTCGTACTCCTCGTAGAAGCGCTCGACGAACTGCACCGAGTGGCTCACCGCGCGCGCGGTGATCAGCATCGGGATCACCAGCACCAGCGGCTCGAGCTGGTACCCGACCAGCGACGTGAAGCCGAGTCCCCAGATCGCCGAGACCACCGCGCCGGTGAACGGCATCACGATCCCGTAGAAGCGCCGGAAGTAGATCGCGAGCAGGATCAGCAGGATCGCCAGCGACAGCATCAGGATCAGCACGATCTCGGGCAGGAACTCGAAGGTCCAGCCGGTCAGGATCGGCTGTCCGGTCAGGTGCACCTCGACCGTGCCGTCGCTCTCGAGCTCGAGCTTCAGGTCGTAGATCTCTCGGAAGATCTGCGAGTAGTCGAGCCGGCCCTCGATGAAGCCGGCCGAGATCAGCGCCGCCTGATCGTCGAGCGACACCAGCCGGCCGAAGACCTGCTTGTTCTGGTGGATCCGGTCGGGGAGCGTCGCCATCAGCTCGGCCGGGATCAGGTTCCCGTCGGGGCCCGCGAGCTCTTCGCCCGAAAGCGTGTACCCCGGAGGAAGCTCCTCGAGGCGCAGGATCAGGAACTCGAGCTGGGCGTTCTCCTTGCGCAGCAGGCGCAGGCGCTCGGCCTCGTCGCGATCCGTCATCTGCTCGAGGCGCGTGGCCTGGGTCGGCGCGAGCAGCTCGACCAGCTCGGCCTTCCGCTTCGCCGCGTGCTCGCGGAGCTCCCCGAACGTGCTTGGAACCCTACCGGCATTCTGGCTGGCGGCGAGGCGCAGCGTCCTGCGCGTGAAGAACTGCGCCTCGAGCAGCGCGAGCGCCTGCTCGCCGATGATCTGACGCGAGCGCAGGATGCCTTCGCGGTCGACCTCCTGGTCGCGGATCGTGATCGCCGTGATCGACGAGATCTGGCCGTGATCGACGCCCTCGACCTTGTCGATCTGGTCGGTGAACGCGTAGACCTTCTCGAGGAACTGCTCGTCGTAGATCGTGCCGCTCTTCGCCACGATCGCGGCGGTGACGACGTTCGCGCTGCCGAACTGCCGGTTGTACTTCTCGTACACCTGCACGAACGAGTGATTGCGCGGCAGCAGGTCGACGAACTGGCTGAACACCTGCAGCTGCAGCGCGTGCCAGGCGAAGAAGAGCGTCAGCCCGCCGATGATCGCGAGGTTGATGCCGCGGTGCTTGATGAAGAACCGCGAGAAACGGACGGCGAACTGATCCATGCGAGGGGTCCTTTGGGCCTGTCGGCCCGGGTTCAGCGGCGGTCGGACGCGGGAGCTTCGTGGGCCGGTGCAGGCTTTCCGTTTCCGCCCAGCACCGGTACGAGCGCCTCGGGCGCCGATCCCGGAGTCACTGCGGTGGACCAGGATTCGCCGCCGTCCTCCGAGCGCAGCACGACGCCGCGCTCACCGACGGCGATCGCCTCGGTCCGGCTCGCGAATGCGACCGCCGAGAGCCAGTTGAAGAGCGGCGGGCGCTTGGCGTCGGCCCAATTCAGGCCGCCGTCGCTCGAGACGTAGATCACGCCGCGATCTCCGACGGCGACGCCGTGCTCTCCGTCCCAGGCGATCCCGAACAGGCCCGCCGTCGTTTCGACCGAGCGCGACTCCCAGAGGCTGCCGGCCTCGCTCGACACGAGCACGCTTCCCGCGAGCCCGACCGCCGCGGTCGGACCCGCTGCGCTGCCGTCTAGATCGAAGAGATACAGATCCTCCGGCGCTCCGCTGATCTGTCGCTGCCCTACCCATGTGTCGCCGCCGTCGTTGGTTCGCAGCAGCGTCGCGAACTCGCCGGCGATCCAGCCATCGGTCGGGCTCGTGAAGACCACGCCGTTCAGCAAGCGCTCCGGCACGTTCTCGTCGGCATAGCGCGCCGCATCAAGAACGATCCTCTCCCAGGTCTTCCCGTCGCGGGTGCGAAGCGCGACGCCGAGATCGCCGACCGCGACCGCGTGGGTCGGCGAGATCGCCGCTACACCGAAGAGATTCGTGTCGAGCGGGCGCGAGTCACCCATCTCGTCGGTGAGCTCGACGGGCTGCAGCTGCCAGGAGGCGCCGCCGTCGGAGGAGTGCAGGATCGTCCCGTTCGCGCCGACGGCCCAGCCGTTGGCGTCGTCGGCGAAGGAAATGCCAAAGATGGTGTTCGCCGTCGGTGTGTCGGGCGAAGACCAGGTGCGTCCCGCGTCGGACGAGAGCAGGATCGTGCCCCAGTAG
>VGRW01000100.1 GCA_016875225.1 Deltaproteobacteria bacterium | reverse complement strand
TCTTCGGACACGGACTCCCCCTTGGCGAGTTCCGTTCATAGCAAATGAGCCCTGGCGGGGCATGCCTGCGAGCCGGAGATCAGTCCAGCGGCTCGACCCGATCGACCGGGCGCATCGGCCGGCCCGGCGGGGCGAGGGTCGAACGGCGCAGCAGAGTGAATCCGGCGCAGCCGACGAGCAGCAGCCACGACGCCGCGATCGGCCAGTCACCGACTCGCGTGTAGACGGTCGGCTTCTTCCGTCCCGGCGGGATCTCGGCAGTGAGCGTGAGTCGCTCGAAGATCGGAGTCTCGCGCAGCACCACGCCGCGGGCGTCGATCACGGCGCTCACGCCGGTGTTCGCGGCGCGAAGCATCGGCAGGCCGTTCTCGGCCGAGCGAAGCGCGGCGATCGCGAGGAACTGGTGGGGGGCGCTGGTGCGGCTGTACCAGGCGTCGTTGGTCAGGTTCATCAGCAGTTGCGCGCCGCCGCGCACCGCCGCGCGCACCAGCTCGGGATAGACCGCCTCGTAGCAGATCAGCCCGACCGGCGTCTGCGCGGGCTCGAACTCCGAGAGCCCGCGCAGCGGCCGCGCGCCCGCTCCCGGGCTGATGTCGGAGAGATCGGCGAGCGTGCTCGCGACGGCCGAGAGGAAGCCCAGCAGCGAACGCAGCGGCACGTACTCCCCGAACGGCACCAGTACGGTCTTGTCGTAGCGGTCGACGACTCCCTGTGAAGGCGTGACGACGAAGAGGCTGTTGTGGAGCAGCGGCATTCGTTCGCCGGGCACGCGGGAGAGGCCGATCCCGCCGACCACGAGCGGAACGTCGATCTCGCTTGCGAGCGCGAGCAGCGGATCGCGGAACTCCGGCTGCGCCTCGAGGAATCCGGGGAGCGCGGACTCCGGCCAGAGGATCAGGTCGGGTCTCTCGGCGGCCACCGCCCGCGAGAGCTCCAGATGCACGTCGAAGTTCCGCTGCGCGCGGGCCGGATCCCACTTCTCGCCCTGCGGGATGTTCCCCTGGACCATCGCCACGCGCAGCGGCGGGTCGCGCGGCGCGGCGAGATCCGAAGCCGACGGGAGCGCGAGGAAGCCGATCCCGTGCGCGACCGCTACGACGGCGAGCGCCGCGGGCCAGCGGCCGAGCCCGAGCAGCGTGCCCGCGAGGGCGGTGACGAACGAGAGCGCGTGTACGCCTCCGAGCGAAGCGAGCCCGAGCATCGGCAGGTCGAGATGCGTGGCGTAGCCGAGCGACGCCCAGGTGAACCCGCCCAGGAAGTCGAAACCGCGCAGGTGCTCCATCACCAGCCAGGCCGCGGGCAATACCAGCGCCGCCGCGCGGCCCGCGCGCGGCGCGAGCCAGACCCAGAGAGCGCCGGCCGCGCCCGCGTGCGCCGCGACCACCCCCGAGACCACCAACACCGCTGCCACGCCCGCGATCGCCGGCGCGCCGCCGTGCACGGTCACGACCACGTAGAGCCAGAACACGATCAGGGTGAAGCCGAGCCACGAGGAGAAGAACGCCCACTTGAACGCCGCGCGCGGGCCCAGATCGCGCAGCAGCGCGGCGAGCGGCGCCAGCGCCAGCCAGCCCGCCGCGGCTCCAAGGTCGAAGCGGAGCTCACCCGCGCGAAACGGAAACGCGAGCGCGAGCGTGATCGCGAAGAGAAGCGCGTGCGCGATGCGGGTTCGGAGCGTCACGCCAGGCGCCGCAGCTCCCAGCGCAGGTGCGCCTCGAGCGCGCGCATTCGCGCCCGGTCGGCCGCGCGCAGGTGGTCCATTCCGAGCAGGTGCAGGCAGCCGTGGATCAAGAGATCGTCGAGCTCGATCGCGATCGGCACGCCGCGAGCCGCCGCCTGACGCTTCGCGGTGTCGAGCGAGATCACCACGTCCCCGAGCACGCCGCCCGCGAACTCCGCTCCCGGGCCCTCGGCGAGCGCGAACGAGAGCACGTCCGTCGCGCGCGGCCGGCGCCCGTACTCCCCGGCGAGGCGCGTGATCTCGAGATCGTCCACCAGCGTCACCGAGAGCTCGGCGTCAGTCGAGCCCAAGGCGCCTAAGATCGTCCTCGCGCTTCTCTCGAGCGCCCTCCGATCGACCTCCGGAGCGCGGCTCGCGTTCAGATGGACCTTCATCCCCACCCTCTTCCATCCTCCGGCCGAACGCGTCGGTCGCCGCCGGGTAGTCGATCCGCTCGTGACGGATCGCGGAGAGCGTCTCGATGAAGCTTCGCGCGATCGAATGCAGATCCCGGAGCGTCAGGCTGCAGTCGTCGAGTTGTCCGTCGCGGAAGTAGTTGTTGATGATGCGCTGCACGAGCTGCTGCACGCGCGCGGGCGAGGTGTCGACGAGCGTGCGCGACGCGGCCTCGACCGAATCGGCGAGCATCAGGATTCCGGCCTCCCGCGTCTGCGGCTTCGGACCGTGATAGCGGTAGTCGTGCTCGGCGACCAGATCGCCCTTCTCGGGGTCGGCCAGCTCCTTGGCCTTCTCGTAGAAGAAGCGGATCACGCTGGTGCCGTGGTGCTCGGCGATTCCCTGCCGGATCGGCAGCGCCAGCTTCTCCTTCTCCGCCATCTCGACGCCGTCCTTGACGTGCGCCTGGATGATTCGCGCGGACATCGACGGCGAGAGCTTCTCGTGGCGGTTCTCGCCCTGAGTGACCGCCACGTTCTCGACGAAGAACTGCGGCCTGCGCATCTTGCCGATGTCGTGGTAGTAGCCGGCGACCTTCGCGAGCAGCGCGTTGGCCCCGATCTCCTCGGCCGCCATCTCCGCGAGGTGCCCCACCATCATGCTGTGGTGGTAGGTGCCCGGCGCCCGCAGCTCCAGGTCGCGCAGCAGCGACTGTTCGCGGTTGGCGAGCTCCAGAAGCTTGATCGCGGTGGTGTACGAGAACACCGACTCGACCAGCGGCGCCAGTCCCGAGACCAGCACGCCGCAGAGCGCGCCCGAGAGCAGCGAGAGCGAGACGGCCAGTATTCCGACCAGCGGCGAGAAGTGATTGCCGAGCAGGAGCAGCGCGACCGCGACCACCGAGTTCGCCAGGCCCACCCGGAGTCCCGCTCGTAGCAGCGTCCCGCGTTGGGTGACGCGCGCGGCCCCGACCGCCGCCGTGAGCGAGCCGACCAGCGCGTAGATCGCGAAGCCGAGGTCGCCGTGCACCTGAAAGCCCGTGACGAGCGAGACGAGAACCGCGAAGAGCGCGGCCGTCTCGGCGCTGTGCACCATGCGCACGAGCATCGTTCCCGCCGCGATCGGAAGCGCCAGAAGAAGCACGTTGGGCCACTGCTCGACCAGGGGCTGCAGTCGCGGGCTGTCGCCGAGGGTGTCGGAGAGGAAGAGGCCGATCGACGTTCCGAGCGCCGTCGCCACCAGCGTCGTGAGCAGGAACCAGGCGTCCTTGGTGCGGCGCGGGAATCGCAGCAGGCTGGTCGCGCCGAAACGCCAGACCACACGCATCAGCAGCAAGAGCAGGATCGCGACGCCGGCGAAGACGCTCAATTGCGAGAGCGTGCTCTGCTGCGCGCGGATCCCCTCCAGGATCAGGACGTGGCGCTCGGTGATCGGATCGCCGTCGCGCACGATGATCTCGCCTTTCCGCAGCGAGATCGTCGCCTCCTTCACGCTCGCCTCGGCGGCCTTGCGGCGCTCGTCCGTCGCGCGGAGATTGAAGTTCAGGTTCGGTCGCACCAGCGCCTGCGCCAGCGGCAGCAGCGCCGCGCGCGTCGCCGGCGGCGCTCCGGAGAGCACCGCCTCCGAGCTGCGCTCCAGCTGCTCGCGAACGCCTTCCGCGGAGAGCACCCGCTGCGGGCTCTTCAGCGCGCGCTCGTTTCCGGAGCCCAGGTCGCGGACCAGCACGGTTCCCGCCTGCACGTGGCGCTCGAACTCCGCGGTCTCGTCGACGATCATTCGCGCAGACACGCTCTCGACGAGCTGGGCCACGATACGCTCGTCGTCGACCGGGAAGCCGCTCTTCTCGAGATGGCGGAGGGACGGCTCCGGAACCGGCGCCTTGCCGCCGAGCGTCTCGACGAAGACGGCCGCCGGCGAGCGTAGCGCCGACTCGTCGACCGGCTTCGGCGGCGCCTGGGCGAGCGCCGCGCGCGCCGCGGCGAACGCCTTCGCGATGCTCTCGCGCAGCGCCGAGGCGCGATTCTCGTCGAAGTCGTAGACGGTGGGAGACTTCTCTACCGCCTCCCGGCGGAGCTTCTCGGTGGCCTGCGGATCCGAGACCGTGATCGCCGTCGGCGCCTTCTCGTCGCGCTCGGAGATGTCGCCGACCGCGATCGGGCGCCCCCCGCGTCCGGCGCTCGAGGTGGGAGCGACCTCGAGCGTGAGAAGCGCCGAGAGCAGCAGACAACCCGCGAGTGCGCTCGCGAGCAGGACCGGCCCCGAAGGGCGCACCTCGAGCCCGCCGAGGATGCCACGGCGCTGCGGGGCGGCCCGCGGCTTCGCCTCGGCCTTCGCCACGACTAGCGTTCCGCCTCGAATTTCTCGTAGGCGCGGATCACTTCCTGGACCAGCGGGTGGCGCACGACGTCCTTCTCGGAGAACTGCACGAAGGAGATTCCGGGCACGCCGTCGAGCACCTTTCGCGCCTCGATCAGCCCCGAGACGGTGCCGCGCGGCAGGTCGATCTGGGTGACGTCGCCGTTGATCACGGCCTTGCTGTCGAAGCCCATCCGCGTGAGGAACATCCGCATCTGTTCGGATGTGGTGTTCTGCGCCTCGTCGAGGATGATGAACGCGTCGTTCAGCGTGCGCCCGCGCATGAAGGCGAGCGGCGCGATCTCGATGATGCCGCGATCCATCCGCCGCGCGACCTCCTCGCCGTGCATCATGTCGTGCAGGGCGTCGGTGAGGGGCCGCAGGTACGGGTCGATCTTCTCGTAGAGCGAGCCGGGCAGAAAGCCGAGCTTCTCGCCCGCCTCGACCGCCGGCCGCGTGAGCACGATCCGCCCGACCTCCCGGCGCAGCAGCGACTGCACCGCCATCGCCATCGCCAGATATGTCTTGCCGGTGCCGGCGGGGCCGATCCCGAACGTGAGCGACGACTCGGCGATCGTCTCCAGGTAGACCCGCGGCGTCTCCGTCCGGGGAAGGATTCGCTTGCGCCGACCGACCTCGATGCCGGAGCCCGAGGCGAGCGCCCGCGCAGGCTCGGAGCCCGGCTCCTCCGCCATCCTCACCGCCTGCCGCAGGTCGGAATCGTCGATCGGCGCGCCCGCGCCCGCCAGATCGTACAGGTCGCGGATCACGCGACGGGCGACCTTGGACTCCAGCGCCGGGCCGCTCACCCGCACGCGGTTGCCGCGCGCCTGGATCCGGACGCCGATCTGCTGCTCGAGCTTGCGCAGGTTGCGATCGTTCTCCCCGTAGACGATCTGGGCCAGCGCGTTGTCATCGAGGATCAGCGGATCTTCGTCGGCCAATCGACCTCCGGCTAGGGGCGGACTCTCCAGAGCGTGAATCCGCCGAGGGACGAGCGGGCGTAACTGTACCGGTCGAGCGGAACGGCCGCCAAGAGCGCATGCGTTGCGTCGAGCTCTGCGAGCGACTCCGGGTAGGCGCCGTGTACCCAGCGATGGACCTCGAGCGCAGCCCTCAGGCGATCGTTTGCGGTCTCACCTCGGAGCGCCTCGATCGGGTCGCCCCCGAGCGGCGGCGGCGACAGCCGGCTCGGCCGCACCACGAGCAGCCCGAAGGCGAGAACGGCGCAGGCCGCCAGAATCGCGCAGGCGGCCAGCGGAGCTCGCGCAGCGTCGCGTCGGACCGGCGGCTCCGCACTGGGCTCGAGTTCGGCCGCGCGGAGCATTCCGCCGCGCATCAGCGCGACCAGACCGCGCGCGCCTTGGAACGTGCCCAGACGCGAGAGGTCGATCACGCGCCTGGCCGCGATCCGGCCGTTCGCAAAGCCGAACAACGCCTCGAGCTCTTTGCCGGGGACGCCCGAATCGGCCTCGATCGAGGCGCGCTTCTGGCGGAAGCCCTCGAGCTCGACGGTGGGCGCGAGCACGACGGCGAGATCCGGCAGGCCGTTCTGGATCGTCACCCACTCGTCGCGCATGCGCAGCGCGTCGAGCAGAACCATCTCGGCCGCGATCGGCTTGTCGCACGGGCCAGGCGTGACGTCGTCGGGACGGAACGCGAAGCGACCCTCGTCCCAGAGGAACAGCTCGAAGATGGTGTCGCCGGTCGCGAGCTTGGTGACCTGCTCGAGGTCCGCGCGCGAGACGAGATCCAGCTGCAGAAGCGTCGGAGCGAGCGCCTCGAGCGTCTCGTCCTGGCGCTTGCGCGCCTCGGCGAGCGTCGCCTCGGAGAGCGCGCCGGTGCGCAGCAGGTAGCCCGCCAGAGCCCCGTCCGGGCGTGTCTCGGCGGGTCGGGCCGAGAGCACCTGTCCCTCGAGGAAGTAGATCTCGAGCGTGCGCCCGCGCCGCTCGACCTCGAGCACGCCGGACTTTCGCGGCTGCGAGATCAGCTGGAACACGTCGGCGACGGGAAAGTCCGCGAGAACCCCCTGGAGACTCATGAGCCGCGCCTCGAGCCCGACAGTCGCCCGAGTGCCGCGGACAGCCCGAGCGCGTACAGCGGTGCAACGAGCAGCGCGCCGAGCGCGTACGGCGCCGCAAGCCCGAGAGCCCCGAGGTCCCAGGGCTGCGGCAGCACCGCCGGAGCACAGAGCATGGCCAGGCCGACGCCGAGCGTGAAGAGAGACGCCGCGCCGCGCAGCCGGCGGCCCTCGACCAGATCGGCCGCGCCGGGCGCGAGCAGACCTCCGAGCGCGAGACGGATCTGCGCGTGGCGCTCGCGGCTCCGATCGAGGTCCAGCTGCTGCTTGCGCATGCGCGGATCGGTGGTGTCGCGGCTCGCGAAGAGCCGCACGCACGGAGTGCAGGTGCCCACGAGCATCGCCTCACGCGAGCAATGGCTACAGAGCGGACGCTGGCAGCGGCTGCAGCGCGTGACGGATCCGCGATGGAGCAGGAAGGCGATCGCGCCGATCAGCGGCAGCGCCATCCAGAGGCGGTCGGGCTCGAGCGGGCCGAGCAGCCGCTCGCGAAGCTCGCGCGCGAGAGCCTTGGACTCGGCGCTCTGCTCGAGCGCACGCGACAGATAGAGCGGCAGCGAGAGCGGAGCCTGGATCAGCACCGAGTGCACGCTCGCGCCCTCGGCGGCCAGGTACCTGTTCACGAGGTGGTCGTCGAGGGAGCTCGCAGCCGCGAAAGCGGATTGCTGCTCCGAGAGCAGCAAGGCCCGGCCGTACGCCTGCGAGAGGTTGAACATCACCGGAGCGGTCTCGTCGGCCGCACGCGCGCGCTCGAACGCGGGAATCGCCTCGCTGAGATTTCCCTCCGCCAGGCGCGCGATCCCGCGCAGATTGAACGATGCCGAGCGCAGCGCAGGCTCCGGGCTCGTCAACGGGTCGCCGAGCAACTCGACCACGTGCGAGAGATCTCCGCGCCGCTTCCGGTCCGTGGCCAGCGCGAAGCGAAGCAGCAGATCGCCCGGGTCCCGCGCGCTCGCTCGCTCCACGCTCGCGAGATCCCCCGGCAGCGCCTCGCCCCGATCGATGCGCCAGGCGGCGATCAGATCCGACTCTCGGCTCGCGGCGACCAGCGCCGGCGTGACCCGCTCGAGCCCGAGCCCGAGCGCGACGCCGAGCGCGCCCAGCATCAGCGCGAGCCGCAGCGCCTGATCGCGGTCGAGCCTCAGCGCGCCGAGCGCGCCCGCCGTCGCCGCGACCAGAACCCCACCGACACCAAAGAGTGGCAGAACACAGAAGCCCGCGACGCAGAGCAGAACGCCTGGCCAGGCAGGCGGCTCCGTGGCCCGGAGCCGGTGCCCGAGCGCGTGACCGTGCAGCGGCAGCCCGCGCAGGGCCGCGACCAGACAGGCTCCGAGCGCGAGCGCGAGCAGGCCGCCGAGCAGCGACATGGCCGCCAGCGAGACGAGCCAGAGAATTCCGGGGAAATCCTGCGCGAGCGCGACCAGCGCGGCGACGAGCTCGCGCGGATCCCGCGAAAGCCGCGCCGCCTCGAAGCGAACCCCGGGAGAGCGAGGGGCGAGCTCGACCGCGAGCTCGACGAGCTCTCCCTGCTGCTGCGAGCGCGCGGAGGCGAGCAGCGCCCATGCGAGCACCGGGAGCTCCGAGTGTCCGTGCTCGCGCAGCACCGCGGCGGCCGCGCGAATCCGTTCGGGACTCGCGAGCGCAGCCGCGCCCTCGGGCTGCGGCGGCTCCCCGGTCGGCACCTCGAGCGGATCGGCGCGGCGCACCTCGGCGTCCGCGCGCACGTCGGGCGCGAGCCAGATGAGCGCCAGCAGCGCCAATGGCGCCAGCCACGCCGAGCAAGTTCGCGGATCGCCGCGCACCCCTCTCCTCTCGATGCAAAAGGTCGACCTGCCTGATGATTCGGCGGCTCGCTGCGCCCGCTGAAGGGGCGCCGTCTCAGCAGCGACGGGGAGCGCGAAGCAGGCGCCCGGCGAGCCTCCGCACGAGCTCGAACTCGTGCGCGCGGAACAGCCAGAGCCCGCCGAGGTAGGCGAGTCCGCCAAGCCCGATCAGTCCGAAGAGCTGCAGCGCGGCGAGCGGCGAGACCCGCTCCGGCGCGGGCAGGAGCCAGACCCCGATCCCGACGGCCAGCGAGAGAACGCCGGTCGCGGCGACCAGGCGCAGGTAGCCGATCCAGGCGCGCGCGGGGAGATTCGCGCCGTAGCGGTGGTGCGCCGCGCTCATGACCCAGACCGCGTTCGCCGCCGCCGCGAGCGTGGTCGCCACCGCGAGTCCCAGGAAGCCGAAGTCGGCCACGACCAGGGCGCGCTGCACGTCGATCACGGAGTCCCAGAGCGTGCCGTAGGGCAGCGGCCCGACCAGCAGCAGCGCCCCGAGGACGTTCACGATCAGGCTCACCACGGCCGCCTGCGCGCCCGTGCGAGTGTTCTCGTGCGCGACGCAGAGGTTCACGTAGATACGCGCGAGCGAGATCGGAACCAGCCCGAGCGTGTAGTAGAGCAGCGCCAGCGCGCAGAGCCGCACCGCCTCGGAGCCGAAATGATCGGGATTCCAACCGAAGAGCAGCGCGACGATCGGCTCGCGCAGCAGGATCAGCCCCGCGCTGCACGGCAGCGCGAGCGCGAGCGAGAGCCCGAGCGTCTCCGCGAACGAGCGCTGCAGCTCGACTCGGTCCCCTTTCCCGACCAGGCGCGAGAGCGAGGGCAGGCTCGCCATCGAGAGCGCGAACACGAACACACCCAGCGGCAGCTCGAGCAGGCGCGTCGCGTAGTAGAGGTACGAGACCGGGCCGTCGCCGAAGAAGCTCGCGATCGCGCGCGTGGTGATCGTGTTCAGCTGGTAGGCCGAGGCGCCGAGCAGCGACGGCAGCAGGATCCAGCTCAGGCGCCGGACCGCCGGATCTCCGGGCGCGAACAGGAGCTGCGGCGCGAAGCCGCGCTCGCGCAGCGGGCGCAGCTGCAGCCAGACTTGCAGCACGCCCGCGACGATCACGCCGACTCCGAGCGCCAGCACCGGCGTGGTGAAGAACGCGACGCCCGCGAACACGGCCGCGATCTGGCAGACGTTCAGCCAGACCGGCGCGATCGCCGGCCGGAAGAAGTGGCCCAGCGCATTCAGCGCGCCCATCGCGACCGCCACCAGCGACAGGCTCACCACGTAGGGAAAGCAGAGCCGGAGCAGCGTCGTGGTGAGCGCGAGCTTGTCGGGGTCGGACTGGTAGCCGGGCGCGAACGCGATCACCAGCGGCCCCGCGTAGACGATTCCGAGCACGCAGATGGCCGAGGTCAGGACCAGCGCGAGCGTCCAGATCGCGCGGAAGAACCTGCGTGCATCGTCGTGCGAGCGCTGCAGCGTCTGGCTGAAGACCGGCACGAAGGCGACCGTGAGCGCGCCCTCGCCGACCAGCCGGCGCAGCAGGTTGGGGATCGTGAACGCGACGAAGAACGCGTCGCTCGCGGCGACCGGCAGCGCGAAGGCGATCGCGCTGTCGCGGAGCAGGCCGAGAACCCGGCTGGCCAGGGTCGCGCCGGCGACGACGCCCGCGGAGCGCGAGAGCCCGGCGCGGCTCTCCGTTGACACCGCCGCCGCCCCGGGGTACTTACCCGCTCGCTCGGAGGTCTCCATGGCTACCCATCGCTCGGCCAAGAAACGGCACACCCAGTCGCTGAAGAAGCGCGCCCGGAACAATCAGATCCGCAAGACCGTGCGCGGCGCCGTCCGCAAGCTGCGCGAAGCCGCGGGCGCTGGAGCCGAGACGAAGCAGGAGCTGCTGCAGAGCGCTGAACGGCTGCTGCGAAAGGCGTCGAGCAAGGGCGTCGTGCACAAGCGAACCGTCTCGCGAACCGTCTCGCGGCTCGCGAAGCTCGCCCAGCGCTAGAGCGCCTCAAGCGCACACGGCCAGCACCAGCCGCTCGATCGCGAGCCGCGGAGCGATCGGAAGTCCGCCCTTCAGCGCCGCGTCGGTGCTCCGGACCGCCTCCAGACACGAGCGCAGGCGCCTGGGCTCGAAGCGCTTCGCCTGATCGACGAGCTTCTGCGCGGCATACGGGTGCACGCCCAAGCGCTTCTGCACCTCGGCCGACTCGAACGGACGGACCTCGCGGGCGCGCAGCAGCTTGCGGAAGTGATTCGCCAGAGCCCCAAGCAATGCCAGCGGCCCC
>VGRW01000099.1 GCA_016875225.1 Deltaproteobacteria bacterium | reverse complement strand
CGTCTCGCCAGCGAGGAAGCGCTGCAGGTCCGTGATCGGCAACGCGGTCGGCTCCGGCCGGCTCGGGTTGGCCGTTCGCGCGCGAAGCTCACCGATCGCCGGAGCGACCGAGTCGAGCACGACCACGCGCTTCACCAGGTTCTCGAGTTCGCGGATGTTCCCGGGCCAATCGTAGCTCGAAAGCGCGTCGCGAAGCTCCGCCGGCAGCGGCTTCGGATCCCGCCCGTATTCGCGCGCGTAGCGCTCGAGGAAGAAGTCGGTGAGGAACGGGATCTCTTCCTTTCGCTCGCGCAGCGGCGGCAGCTGGATCGTGACGACGTTCAGCCGGTAGAACAGGTCCGCGCGGAACGTGCATTCACGCACGGCGGTCTCCAGATTGCGATTCGACGCCGCGATCACGCGCGCGTCGACGGAGATGTCGGCCTCGCCGCCGAGCCGCGAGAAGTGGCCGTCCTGCAGCACCTGCAGCAGCTTCGCCTGCAGACCCGGGTGAACCTCGCTGATCTCGTCCAGGAAGATCGTCCCGCCGTGCGAGAGCTCGAACTTGCCGAGCCTGCGCCTCGAAGCGCCTGTGAACGCGCCGCGCTCGTAGCCGAAGAGCTCGCTCTCGAGCAGCTCCGCGGGAAGCGCCGCGCAGTTCACCTTCACGAAGGCGCGGCGCGCGCGGCTCGAGCGCGCGTGGAGCGTGCGCGCGACGAGCTCTTTTCCGGTTCCGCTCTCGCCTCGGATCAGCACCGTGATGTCGGTGTCCGCGACCCGATCGATCATCTCCTCGACCAGCCGCATCTTCCGGCTCCGGCCCGCGAACACGATTCCAACCGAGCCGGCCTGCTCGGGGACTTCGCGGCGCCCGACCGCCTTCGCGAACGCGGCCTCGAGCTCCTGCGGCTCGAACGGCTTGCGCAGGAAATCGGTCGCGCCGTGCTTCATCGCGAGCGCGATCACGCGCGTATCGGCGACGCCCGAGAGCACGATCACCGGAACGCTCGGGGCGAGCGCGCGGAGCTGGTGCAGCGTCGCCAGACCGTCGATCCCGGGCAGGGAGAGGTCCAGCGTCACCAGATCGGGCATGCGCTCGCGGAGGAGCTCGAGGCCCTGTTCCCCCGATCCGGCGCAGTCGACGGCCCAGCCTTGCTCGGCCGCGAAGGCGGCGAGCCAGGCGCGCATTCCCGCATCGTCGTCCACGACCAGGAGTGTGAGGGGGGGCTTCATCGGGCTCTGACTCCGCCTTCGCTTCCGGCGAGCGCGAATCTCTGCGACAAGCGTGCCAAGCGGGAAGACCCGGCCGGGTCGCTGCGGAACGGAAGCCTGGGGAAGCGTCGGCCGCTGGGTAGGCGACTTCCGAAAAGCAGTCATCGGCGACTCCCGCGCAACTCAGCCGCGGAGAAGTCATGGAGTCGTGGCTCCGGATCGCGCGTGGTAGCTTCGAAGCGATGTCGAGGCGGATCGAGAAACCGTGGGGCCACGAAGTGATCTGGGCCGAGACCCCACGTTACCTGGGCAAGATCCTGACCATCCGCACGGGCGAGCGCCTCTCGCTGCAGCTGCACCGGGAGAAGGACGAGTCGATCTACGTGCTCCGAGGCAGGCTCAGGCTCACGCTCGAGAACGGAGCCGGCGAGCTCGAGATCTGCGAGCTCGGTCCGGGTGCAAGCGCGCGAATCGCTCCCGGACTCCGGCACCGCTTCGAGGCGGTTTCCGAGTGCGATCTCTGTGAGGTCTCGACCCCCGAGATCGACGACGTGGTTCGAATCCACGACGACTACGGGCGCGCGCCGGACTCGGGCTGAGCGTAGATCCGCGCGGGCGACGTCTGCGGCAGCGCGATCGGCGATCGATTCGCGAATCGCCGCCAGCGGCCTGCCGCGACCGGCGCGGTCTCCGCGACCTCCCGCTCGGAGAACCGCTCCGCACACGCGCGCGCCACCAGCGCGAACATCACCCAGAACTGCGCCGAGATCTGGGGCACGTGCAGCAGCGCCGTCGAGGACAGGTTTCCAATCAAGTCGTGAGTGGCGGCCGCCAGAAGCACCGCGCCGAGCAGATGGTCCTTCGAGCCGGAGCGCCAGAGCACGCGGCCGCAGCGGAAGATCGCGAAGATCAGCCAGGCCAGCATGGCAAGACCGATCAGGCCCGCCTCGGAGGCCATCATCACGACGAGATTGTGAGGGTCCTTGTGACCGAGCACGCCGTACTTCGCGCCGAACTCGGGGGTGCGGAACGAGAACGAGTTGAGTCCGTGGCCCCAGACCGGCGACTCCAGGAACATGTCGAGACCGACGCGCGCGAACACGACGCGCGCCGCCGCCGAGCCTTCCATATTCACCGCGAGCGGCACCTGGTAGACCGTCGATCCGGACGTCGTGGTCCCCTCGATCCGCTCGCGCACGATTCCCGGCATGAGTGGCAGACCCAGCGGTAGCAGGATCGCGGCGGTCGCACCCGAGGCCGCGAGAAGTCTGCGATTCACGAGCAACAGGAACACCCCGTGAGCCGCCAGCAACGCGATCCAGTTGCCGCGCGAGAGCGAGAGCACCATCGCCACGACCGCGAACCCGTAGCTCGCGGCCGCGAAGACACGCGTGCCCCGACCGAACTCGCGACCGCGCATCAGCAAGTACAGCGGAACGAACATCAGCGGGCCGATCGACTCGGCCATTCCGTTGGCGTCGTCGATTAAGCCGTTCGCCCGCTCCCTGCCGTCGACGACCCTCGGGTTGATGTGGAACGCGAAGTCGACGATCCCCGCGACGCTCGAGAGAAGCATCGCGAAGCAGAGCGCAAACAGCATCTTCTGCCGGTCCCCGGGCTCGCGGATCCACCAGTAGACCGAGAAGAAGAGCAGCGCGGTGAAGGTCATGCTCTTCACGTGCTTGAAGATGAACCAGACCGCGGGACTTCCGTCGACGGCCCGCAAGCCGTTGGCCCATGGGATCGAGACGATGAACGCGATCCCCATGACTGCCATGAACGCGAGCACCGGTCCCGAGTAGCGAAGTGGTGGAAGCCGAGCGCCGAACCGCAGCACGGTGATCGCGAGCGCCACGCCGATCAGGATCGTCGAGGTGTTCATCCCCGGCACCGGCAGGCGGGGCGACCAGGGATCCATCGGAAAGATCGCGACCAGGAGCGCGAGCCCCCAAACGGGACGCCAGAACAGCAGCGCGACGTCGATCACCACGAGCACGCTGTAGGGATATGCGAGGTATTCGAGCACTCGTACGCTCAGCCGGCCGCGCGCCGGCTGCCCTCCGCGAGCGATGGTGCCGGCTGCGCGCCGCTCTCGTTCTCGAGCCTGGCCTGCTGCTCCCGGTCGCGTCGCTGCGCGCGTCGCTCCAGCCCCCGCAGCGCCGCGAAGCCACACGCCACCAGCACCCCGAACAAGCCCCAGCGCAGCGTCGAGCTGGCGTCGCGCGTGCCCAGCCCCACCACTGCCAGCGCGATGCAGATCGCGTAGAGCACCGCCAGGGACTCGGGAACCGAGAGGCCGTTGCGCAGCAGCAGATGGTGCAGGTGCCCGCGGTCTGCGAGCGTGACGGCGCGCAGCATCTCGCCGGGCCTCAGGCCCTCGGCGCCGCGCTTGCGCAGGTGCGAGAGTCCGCGCCGGAGCACCGCCAGGATCGGCTCGAGCAGCGGCAGGCCGAGCACCAGCAGCGGCACGATCAGCGCCACGGCCGCCGGCGACTTCTGGTACGAGGCCATCGCCAGCACGGCGGTGACGTAGCCGATCGAGAGCGCTCCCGCGTCGCCGAGGAAGATCCGCGCGGGCGGAAGGTTGAAGCGCAGGAACCCGGCCAACGCGCCCGACAGCGCCAGCGCCGCGATCACCGGCACGGTCGCGCCGTTCTGGTTCGCGAGCAGGAAGACGGTGAGCGCGGTGATCACCGAGACGCCCGCGGTCAGCCCGTCGATCCCGTCGATCAGGTTGAAGGCGTTGGAGACGATCACGATCCAGCCGACCGTCACCAGGAACGAGACAGGCGCCGCGGAGGTGAGCAACAGCTCGAACGGCAGCTCGATCGCTCCAGCGCGAAATCCCATGGCCCAGGTCAGCGACGCGATCGCGATCTGGCCCGCGAGCTTGGTCATCGGCCGCATGTCGTACAAGTCGTCCCAGGTGCCGAGCGCCACCATCAGCAGCGCGCCCAGACCGAGCGCGCCCAGCGAGGCGTAGCCGAACAGCGCCTCGCGCACGGGCGTCACGAAGATCGAGACCAGCAGCAGTCCGACCGCGATCGACGCGAAGACCGCGATTCCGCCGAGCAGGGCGACCGGCGCCTTGTGCGCCTTGCGCGCGGTGGGAACGTCGAGATAGCCGCGTGACTGCGCGAACCGGATCACCGCGGGCGTCAGCAGCAACGCCAACAGCCAGGGGACGATCAGGATCGCAGCAAAGGTCAACATCGAAGCTTCGCCCTCGGGGCGCCCCCTTCGTCAGCTCTTGCCGTAGCCGTAGGTGCCCGCGAACGGAACCTCGCTGCTGCTGCAGCGGTTCAGGACCACGCCCACCACCTTGCTCGCATCGAGTCGTTCCAGCGCCGATTCGACGTCGTCGCGCGGGGCGATCCCGGCTCCCACGACGAAGAGCGCGGAGTCGCACAGGTCCACGAGCGTGACGGTGTCGGGCAGCCCGAGCACCGGCGGCGCGTCGAAGATCACCGTCGAGAAGCGCGTGTGCAGCTCCGCGACCAGATCGAACATCGCCCGCGATGCCAGCAGCTCTGACGGCGCGGTCGGCAGCGCGCGGACCGGCAGCACCAGGAGCCGCGTATCGGGCACCGCGACCAGTGCCTCGTCGAGCTTCGCGTCGCCCTCGAGCACCTCCACGATGCCGAACGCGCCTTCACCCCGGAACACCCGGTGCACTCGCGGCGTACGCAGATCTGCGTCGACCAGACAGGTGAGTCCCTCGCGGGCCAAGCCGAAACCCAGGGCCAGGTTCGAGGCCGTCGTCGTCTTGCCCTCGCCGGGCCGCGTCGACGTGACGACGATGCTGCGCAGCTCCCGAGTGCGGCGCAGCGACTGGATGCGCGCGCGCAGTGTCCGGTACTCCTCGGAGAGGGTCGACTCCCCGGTCGAGATCGGCGCCTCGGAGCGAATCGCCGCAGGCGACTTCGCCTTGCGGCGCGGAAGCCAGCTGCGCCGCTTCGCGGGCGCATGCACTGCCGGCGCCTGGAGCGGCGCTCCGCGCACCTCGATCTCGGTGTCGGCCTCTCGTGCGGCCGCGGCGGGCGCGCTGCCGCGCATCTCCTCGGCCTTGCGAAGCGCATCGTGGATCTTGCCCATGAACGAACCTCCCTGGACCTAGAGCTCGGGCGCGGGTTCCAAATTGCGCCGACGCAGCAACCGACGCAGAAAGCCGGGCCTGGGGGGGCGCTCGCTCCCCTCGCGCTCGTCCCCGAGCGGCTTGCTCGCAGCCCTCTCCAGCAGACCGATGTCCCGCGCCGCGCAGTCGACCATCTCCGCCGAGACGCGCTTCGACTGGCGCGAGAACGCGACGATCAACGCGTTGTCGCAGAGCACGTTGATCACCCGCGGAATTCCGTTCGAGAAGCGGTACACGGCGCGCTCCGCGGCGGCGGTGAAGACGTCGCCGCGCGGATGGCCCGCCACGGTCTGGCGCTCGCGCACGTAGGCCGCGGTCTCCTGCGCGTGGAGCGGCCGGATCGAATGGCGCAGCTCGACGCGCTGGCGGAGCTGGCGCAGCTGCGGCTGCGCCAGCTTCTCGGCGAGCTCCGGCTGCCCGACGAGCATGATCTGGATCAGCTTCGACTGCGGCGTCTCGAGATTCGAGAGCATCCGGATCTCGTCGAGCAGCGCTTCCGAGAGATTCTGAGCCTCGTCGACGATCAGCAGCGTCGTGAGGCCGCGCTCTAGCCGATCGATCAGGTGACGGTTCAGGCGCGAGAGCGCGGCGCTCTTTCGGAACGGCACCACCGGCTCGATCTCGAGCTCTTCGAGGATCGTCGCGAACAGATCCTCGACCTCGAGCGATGTGTTGAACACGAAAGCGGTCTGCACGTTCGACTCGAGCCGCGAGAGCAGCGCGTTCAGGATCGTCGTCTTGCCGGTCCCGACCTCGCCTGTGAGCGTGATGAAGCCCTTGCGCTCCTGCACCGCGTAGACGAGCGTCGCCAGCGCCTCCGCGTGCCCCTCCGACATGAAGAGGAAGCGCGGATCAGGATTCACCCGGAACGGATCCGAGGCGAATTCGAAGAAGGCGTTATACACGCGCGAACCCGAAGCGCGACAGGCTGAAGCGGCCGTGGGGCCGCGCGCCGAGCGCGCTCTGCGGCACGGCCGCGAGCACCGGCAGGCCGAGCGAATTCTGCACGTCCATCACGCTGTGGAAGCTCCGGTCGCTCATCTCGCGCAGCACCAGCAGTCCGAGTCCGAACATCATCCCGAGCAGCGTGCCGGCGGTGAACCAGACCGGGCGGTTCGGACTGATCGGCGAGGTCGGAATCTCCGCCGACTCCACGACCCTGAAGCGCTCGCCCTTGTTGTTGGTCTCGATCGTCTTGCCGATCTCGGCGTCGACCTGCTTCAGCTGCAGGGTGCGGATCGACTCGTTGATGTTCTTGTACTGCTGCTCGAGGTGGTCGAGCTCCGCGGCGCGCCGCGGCGTGTTCTCGATCCGCTGCTCGTACTCGGCGATGTCGGCCTTCAGCCGCTCCACCTCGCCCGCGAGCACCTTCGCCGCGACCTCGTAGTCGCGCAGCTTGTCGCGCATGGCGAGCTCTTCCTTGGAGGCCGCCATCGGCTCGTCCTCGGTTTCGGCGATCAGCCCGTCGAGCTGGTCGATCTCGGCCCGGGTGTGGACGACGTCGGGGTGCTTCTCCGTCTTGCCCAGAGCGAGCTGCCGATTGAGCTCGATCACGAGCGTGCGGCGGCGCAGGCTCGGATCGCTCTGGTCGCTGGTCGTGGCCAGGCGCATCTCCCGGAGCGACTCGCTCAGCAGCCGGTGCTGGTCGCGCGCCTCTTCGAGCTTCGCCTCGGTGCCGGCCAGATCGAAGCGGTTCCGCTCCAGGCGGTCGCGATTCAGGAGCAGCTGCTCGGGCAGCTCGCCCTGGAAGTTCTCCTTGTAGTCCGTGATCTGCCGCGCAACGTCGGAGAGGCTCGCGCGCGCTTTCTGGAGCTGCTGGTCGAAGAACTCCATGGTGCCGTCGGCCAGGCTCGTGCGGTCGCGCAGGTTGGCCGAGATGAAATCGCGCGCCAGGCGGTTGGAGACCTCGGCCGCGATCTTCGGATCCGAGAAGCGGAACGAGACGCGGAACGAGTTCAGCTCGACGGGCTTGCGCGGGTCGACGATCGCCGGCGGCAGCGGCGCGATCGAGATCCTCTCGCGCATCTCCTCGACCTGAACCTCGCGCGCGGTCGTCTCGCCCTCGAAGAGCTTGAAGTCGGTGATGATGCTGGAGAGGCTGTCTCGCGCGAGCAGCTGGAGCTTCAGGTTCTCGTACCGCGTCTCGGTGTCGGACGCGATCGTGTTCGGCGCGAGCTTGTCGGGGATCACGGGAGGCTCGACGGTGACCGTCGCGACGGCCTCGTACTCCGCCGGCAGAGTCAGAGCCAGAACCAGCGAGGCCACCACTCCGACCGACATCGGAACGATGAACCACCAGCGTCGGCGGCGCATCACCCCGTAAAGGTCGCCGAAGCTCATCCCGGCTTCGTTGCGCATGTCCCTGGCGGCCATCTCTAGATCCTCTCCGTACCGAGCGCGGATCGCGCTCGCATGGGGCGAGACAAACGGCAGCCCCGAGTCTGGAACCCAGTGGCGTCTGGGCCGGGCATCATGCCACAAGCGTGCCAAGTGCCCGGATGCCCGAGGCGCCCGGTGGGGGGGGCGATGGGAAGATGCCTACATATTACGGGAAGCGCACGTGACTCGGCGAGAGCAGACGAGGTAGGCCGGTCATTCCCCCAGCCCGCACTCCTTGATCTTCTGCAGCAGGGTCTTGTACGAGACCTCGAGGATTCGAGCCGCCTTCTTGCGGTTCCAGTTGGTCTGGGACAGAACCCGCCGGAGGGCCTCGCGCTCCGCGTCGCGGGCCGCGCGGCGTCCGATGTCTCGCAGGGATACGGCGTTCGCGTCGTCCTCGGGGGCCGCGGCCGGCGCGGACGCGCGCGCCACCGGCTCGAGCGCCGTGCTCGGGCCGGGCGCTCCGAAGATCTCGTCCGCGATCGCATCCTCGCTCTGTAGGACGACGATGCGCTTCACCATGTTCTCGAGCTCGCGGACGTTGCCGGGCCAGCGGTAGGACAGAAAGCCGCGCATCAGCCGGTCCGAGATCGGGTTGCGCTGGCGCCCGTACTTGGCGCTGTACATGGCCAGGAAGTGCTCGACCAGAACGGGGATCTCCTCCTTGCGCTCGCGCAGCGGAGGCACGTAGACGTTCACGACGTTCAGCCGGTAGTACAGGTCCTCCCGGAACGTCCCCTGGCGGACCATCTCCTCCAGGTTGCGGTTCGTGGCCGCCAGGACTCGCACGTCCACCCGGACGTCCACGTCGCCGCCCAGGCGCGAGAACTCCCCGTCCTGGAGGACCTGCAGCAGCTTGGCCTGCAGCTTCGGGCTCATCTCGGCGATCTCGTCCAGGAACATCGTGCCGCCGCTGGCGACCTCGAACTTGCCGGCCTTGCGCGACGAGGCGCCGGTGAAGGCGCCGCGCTCGTAGCCGAAGAGCTCGCTCTCCAGCAGCTCCTCCGGCAGCGCCGCGCAGTTCACCTTCACGAAGCGCTGGTCGCGCCGGGTCGAGAACTCGTGCGTGGTGCGCGCGACGACTTCCTTGCCCACGCCGCTCTCGCCGTGGATCAGGATCGTGACGTCCGCGTCGGAGACCTGCTCGAGGATGTCGCGGATTCGCGTCATCTTCTCGGAGGCCCAGAGGAAGCTCGCGCGCTCGTGCGCCTCGTGCGCGCGCAGGCGATCGCGCAGGTCCTCGCGCTCGCCCTTCAGGCTCTCGACCTCGAGAACCTTCTTCAGCGCGATCTCGAGCTCCTCCTCTTCGAAGGGCTTGTTGATGTAGTCGGCCGCGCCGAGGTTCATCGCGTCGACCACGGTGCCCGCCTTTCCGACCACGGACAGCATGATCACCGGGACCTCGGGCATGAGCTGCTTGATCTTGCCGAGCGTCTCGATGCCGTCGATGCCGGGCATCATGACGTCGAGGACCACCACGTCCGGACGCGCGCCGCCGTTCAACAGCGCCATCGCCTTGATCCCGTCCTCCGCGACCAGGACGTCGTAGCCCTTCATCGGCAACAGGTTCTTCAGGTAGGTGCGGATCACCTCGGCGTCGTCGACGACGAGGATCTGCTTGCGCTGGGGCACCGTTCGCGCCGTTCCGGGTCGGGTCATCGCTTTCCTCTATCTCTCGCTCGGGAGTGTCACGCGGAAGAGCCCGTGGCCCAGGTCGGGCACCGCCTCGATCCTGCCTCGGTGGGCGCTCACGATGCGCTGGCAGATCGCGAGCCCCAGACCCACGCCGCCGGACGCCACGCCCGCCGAGTGGTGCCCTTGGACGAACGCCCGGAAGATCCGTTCGACGTCGCCTCGCGAGACGCCGGGGCCCTGGTCAGCGACGGCGACCTGAAGAACCGTGCCCCCGTCGAGCTCGGCGAGGTCGGTCGCGAGGCGGACCCGGCCGCCGCTCGGCGAGTACGCCGCCGCGTTCGCGAGCAAGTTCACGAAGACCTGCTCGAGCCGATCCGGATCGCCGACCAGGGCATCCGGGCTGGCGCTGAACTCGCGCTCGACGGTGATCCCCCGCTCCGCGAGCAGCGGCTTCGCGGTGCGCAGGGCGAGCTCGAGAACCTCGTGCATCTTGAGCGGCTTTCGCGTGCTCGGCAGCGCCTCGCCCTCGCGCGCGAGCTCCAGCAGGTTGTCCAGCAGCGGGCCGACGCGCTCGATCGCTCGGCGCGCCTCGCGCACGAAATTCCAGTGCTCGGGGTCCAGCAGACGGTCGCCCTCGCTGGCGAGCCAGCGCAGATAGCCGCGCACCGCCGTCACCGCGGTCCGGATCTCGTGCTCGATCATCCCGATCTGCTCGCCTCCGAGCGCTTGGTCCAGCTTTGCAAGCTGCGCAGACGGCCCGGCGTTGCGCTCGCGCTCGTCGCCGAGGTCGCTGGCCAGGCGCCAGATCTCGCGCTCGAGCCGGCTCTCCCGCTCGCGGTCGAGCACGAGCCAGAGCTCAGGTGAGACGCGTCGCAGCGAGACCGAGCGCAAGCGGCCTTGCAGATCGCGAAGCTGGAATCCGTCACCCGGCTCGAGCACCGCGACGGGAAGATCGCCCGGATCGACGAAGAGCTCGGCGAGCGCGCGGCCCGCGAGCTCGTCCGCCGGAAGCCCGGCCATTCGCGCGAACCCCGCGTTCGCGGAGGCGATTCGGTCGCCGGCGATGCGCAGCAAGCCCGAATCGAGACAGTCGAGAAGCGGCTGGATTTCGTCCGAAGATACGAGAGGGCTAGCAGAGGTCATCTGGCTCTTCTTCGGCATTCTGGGCGCACAGCTTACCCAAAGGTGAACCTTTTCTTCTCACCTCGCCCGCGAGAGAGGGTCCTGGCGCGGCTGGCGCCTCGGGTCGCTGCTGGGCATGATGGGCCTCGGTGGCGACCGGTACGGCGAAGCAGCACGCTCGACTGCTGGAGCTCCGAGAGCAGCTCGAACGGCACAATCGGCTCTACCACGTGCTCGACGCCCCCGAGATCGCGGACGCCGAATACGACCGGCTCTTTCGCGAGCTGCTGGAGCTCGAAGCCGCGAATCCGGGGTGGGTGACGCCCGAATCGCCCTCGCAGCGGGTCGGCGGGGCGCCGGTCGGCGGCTTTCGGCCGGTCGAGCACGCCATCCCGATGCTCTCGCTCGACAATCCC
>VGRW01000098.1 GCA_016875225.1 Deltaproteobacteria bacterium | reverse complement strand
GCTTCGGTTCGCGAATCAGGGGCGCCACTCGCTCCCAGTCCCGATCCGTGAGGTCCACGCACCTCCCCCTTCGAAAGGGGAGACGAGTCTCGCGTCAGCACCCGCTGCCCGAACTCGCGTTGGCTACACCGTAGCGCAACATCTATTTTGGGACCGCTTCTAGGGGCCTTCCTCACCGGCCACAGCGTCCGCACCTCGGTGCAGGCCGGCATGGCACTCGCGCAGATCGGCGAGTTCTCGTTCATCATCGCCGGCCTCGGCCTGTCGCTTCAGGCGACCGGCGAGTTCCTGTACCCGATCGCCGTCGCGGTTTCGGCCGTCACGACCCTGACGACGCCGTGGCTGATCCGCGCCTCGGATCCCTTCGCCAACTTCGTCGACCGCAAGCTGCCGCGCCCGCTCCAGACGTTCGTTTCGCTCTACGCAAGCTGGCTGGAGCAGATCCGCAGCGGGCCGCAACGAGCGACCACAGGTATCCGGATCCGCCAGCTCGTCTGGCTGCTGCTGCTTGACTTCGCCCTGCTCACCGCGATGGCGATCGGAACGGCCGTCTCCTTGGAGCCGATGGCAACCCTGGCCGAAGTGCGGCTCGGGCTCGACACGGAGATCGCTCGGGGTGCGATCGTCGCGCTCGCGCTCGCGCTCGCTCTGCCGCTCTTCGCGGGCATAGCGCGCGTTGCGCAGCGACTCGGACTCACACTCGCGGAAGCCGCGCTGCCGCTGGCGCTCCGAGGCCAGGTGGATACCGCTGCGGCGCCGCGCCGCTCGCTCGTCGTGACGCTGCAACTCGCCATCGTTCTCGTGATCGGCCTTCCGTTTCTCGCGGTGACACAGCCGCTGCTCGGGAGCGCCTACGCCCCGGCGCTCTTCGCGCTGCTGCTCGCCGCGCTAGCGGTCCCCTTCTGGCGTGGCGCAGCGCATCTCGAAGGCCACGTTCGAGCGGGCGCGCAGGCGATCGTCGAGGCGATCGTCGCGCAGGCGCACAAAGGCGGCGACCCCCGGTCGGCGGGCGGGTGTGCAGGTGCGCCGCCGGCAGACGCGCTCCGTCTGATCCGCGAGCTGTTGCCGGGACTGGGTGAGCCCACCCCCGTCGCGCTGGACGAGGGCAGCCCAGCCATCGGGCGGTCGCTGGCCGAGTTGAACCTGCGCGGCATCACCGGAGCGACCGTTCTTGCCATTGCGCGCGGGGCCGAAGGAATCCTCGTTCCCACGGCGCAGGAGGTGCTGCGGGCCGGCGACGTGGTTGCGCTTGCGGGGTCTCAAGACGCAATCGCCGCCGCGCGAGATCTGCTCACACAGCGCCCGTAGCACCCGGTCGTCGCGATCGCCGTCGACCGAAGGCGGTCTGCGCGAACGCAAGCGCCACGCAGATCGGGGATCGCGCGAGCCTCCGTCCCGCGACACGGCGTAGGACGACCGAGGTTCGCGTCTCAGGCCGAGTCGTCGAGCGAGCGCTTGCCGTCACCGGCCCTCGCTCCGGCGCGCGCGAACACCGCCACCAGCGCCAGGAAGAGCGTGTAGGCGGCGTGGGCGAGCGAGACCGCCGAGGAGTCGCTGAGCGAGGGCACGGCGGCTCGCCACGTGGGCTCGGCGGCGTTGATCGAGGCGTGGAGCAGCGCGACGATCAGCACGCTGCCATGCGTTGCCTGCAGGACGCGCCCGAAGATCAGCGAGTACGCGATACACAAGCCTGGGAACAGGAGGAAGCGCGTCACGCCACCCGCTCCCTCGTTCGGAAGCAGGAGGTCCGGCGCGCTCCAGAGCGCCCAGATCACGCCGACCGCCAAGCTCGCAGACACGACGCTCCGGCGTCGCTCGAGCATGGACTGCAGGAAGCCGCGCCAGCCCAGCTCCTCGCCGAATCCGCCGCCGAGCGCGAGCTGACTTGCGATGAGCGGGAAGAAGGTCGCGAAGCCCGCGGTGTCGACCGGGGAGTAGGGCCGGACCGCGGCGATGTAGGCGAACGCGATCCACCACAGCAGCACCGGCCCGAGCAGCGCGATCCCGTACCAGTACGGTTCGACCCGCCAACGCAGCGCCTGCGACACCAGCGCGCGTAGCTCCGCGCGGCCGCCGCACAGCCATGCGGCTCCGAGCCCGGCCAGCGACGGCGCGAGTCCCGCTGCGACGCGAAGCGCCTCGCCCGCGTTGCCGCCGAGCGCGCGGCCGAGCAGCTCGAGGCTCCAACCGAAGCCGAACGCGAGCGCGACGAAGACGAGCACCGGGTGCCGGGACACCGACTCAGCCAATGCCGGGAGCGCGGATCTCGTCCGGCCGGGTCGCGGGCAGCGCGCAGACCTGGCCGCGACACAGATATGCGGTGGGTGCGCCGGCGCGCTGTGAGCGGCCCTCGAGCAGCTCGGGCGCGAGCCAGGCGGGCGGGGCGCCGGGATGCACGATCACGACCGCGTCCTCGGGGCCGAGCAGGGCTCGGGCGCGGGCGGCGAGCGCCTGCGTTCGCGCGTCGCCGGGGTCGCCGAGCACGAGCGCGAGGCCGAGGCCGGACTCGTGCAGCGCCGCCGCGCGGGTCAGCGTCGGCAGATAGAGCGGCGCGCGCGAGGCGACCGGCCCCTCTCGCTCGAGCACGGCCTCGGCCACCTCGCGCAGATCGCCGCGGCCGGTGAGCTCGACCAGCCGCAGCAGCGCCAGCACCGCGAGGCCCGCGGCGGCGGGGGTCGCGCCGTCGCCGTCGCTTCCGGGGCGAAGGATCAGCGTCGCGTCGCGGGTCGGGGTGAAGAAGAGCTCGCGCGCGCTCGCGTCGTAGAAGCGCGCGCGGAGCTCGTCCGCGACGACGAGCGCTCGCTCCACCCAGCGCGGATCGCCGTCCGCGCGGTGCAGGTCGAGAAGCGCGAGCGCGAGCGACGCGTGGTCGTCGAGGAAGGCGGGGATCTTCGCCTCGCCGTCCTCGTACACGCGGCGCAGATCTCGCCCGCCGTTCGACATCCGCGCCAGCACGAACTCCGCAGCGCGCGCGCCGGCGGCGATCCAGTCGGAGCGCGCGAAGCTCACGCCGGCGGCCGCGAGCCCCGAGATCGCGTAGCCGATCCAGGCGCAGACGTTCTTCCGGTCGGTCGCGGGCGCGACGCGCAGCGAGCGCGCCTCGAAGAGCCGCCTGCGCGCCTCGGCGAAGCGCGGTCGTTCGCCGGCCAGCCCGTGCGCGAGCACGCTCTTGCCGCTGTGCTCGAACGTGCCCTGCGGCTCGATGCCGTACGCGTCGCAGAACTCGGCGCCGGGCTCGGGCCCGAGCACGGACGCGACCTCGTCCGGCCCGAAGACGAAGAAGCGCCCCTCCTCGCCCTCGCTGTCCGCGTCCTGGCTCGAGTAGAAGCCGCCGGCCGGATCGCGCATCTCGCGCTCGAGCCAGGCGATCGTCTCTTCGGCCGGCCAGCGCAGGCTCTCGTTCGCGGAGAGCCGGTACGCCTCGGCGTACACGCCGAGGAGCTGGCCGTTGTCGTAGAGCATCTTCTCGAAGTGCGGAACCAGCCAGCGCTCGTCGGTGGAGTAGCGGTGGAAGCCACCGCCGAGCTGATCGAAGATCCCGCCGCGGGACATCTTCTCGAGCGTGAACACCACGTGCTCGAGCGCGTCGCCGCGCGCGATGCCGAGCCGCGCGGCCGCGAGCACGGCCGCAAGGTTCGTCGGCGTCGGGAACTTCGGCGCGGCGCCGAAGCCGCCGTGCCGGCGGTCCGCGCGCGCCATCAGCTGCCGCACCAGGATCGAGAGCGACTCGCGATCGAGCGGGTCGGGGGCGGTGACCTCGGGCCGCGCGTGAAGGGCTTCGAGCACCTGCTCCGCGGCCTTCCTCACGTCGTCGCGCTGCGAGGTCCAGGCGCGCGAGACCGCGAGCACGACTTCGGCGAAGCTCGGCCGGTTGTGGATGCGGCGCGGCGGGAAGTACGTGCCGCCCATGAAGGGCCGGCCGTCCGGCATGCAGAAGACGTTCAGCGGCCAGCCGCCGGAGCCGGTCATGCGCTGGATCGCCTCCATGTAGATCTGATCGACGTCGGGGCGCTCCTCGCGGTCGACCTTGATCGCGATCACGTGCTCGGCGAGGAGCCGGCCGACGGCCGGGTCCTCGAACGACTCGCGCTCCATCACGTGGCACCAGTGGCACGACGAGTAGCCGATCGAGACCAGCACGGGCTTGTCCCGGGCGCGCGCCTGCGCCCACGCCTCTTCGCCCCACGGGTACCAGTCGACCGGATTTGCGGCGTGCTGCCTCAGGTAGGCGCTGCTCTCGCGCGCCAGCCGGTTCGCCATCAGACGAATTCGGGCGGGCGCGCGGCGCGGATCCAGCTCTCGTAGTCGCGGAACGAGACCTTCTGCTGGCGCTCGCGCACGCGCGCGAGAAGCGCGTCTCGCGCCGGGGCCGCGAGCGGCTCGAGCTCACGCACGCGCTCGGCCAGCGACAGGTAGTGGTCGCGCACGTGCTCGCCGACGTGCCGCGCGTGTTTTCGCGAGTCGACGATGTTGCCCTTGCCGGTGACGACGTTTCCCGCCGCGAACAGGGTGGGGAAGTCGGGCAGCCGGCCGAGGTCCCAGTCCGAGTAGCCGTAGAGCTCGCCCTTCATCGGCACGCCCGCGATCGGCTCGGGAATGCTGCCGATCGAGCTGATCACCTGCGAGCCGCGCACCTCTTCGAGCTCGTCGGTCTGCACGAGCTTGCCGCCCTCCATCCGCGTGACGGCGAAGCGCATGCCGGCCACCCGGTCGTTCTCGATCAGGAGCGAGTGCGGCGCGCGAAGCGGGCGCACCTTGAACAGGAACTTCGAGGTCGCCTTCTCGAGCATGTTCGCGCGCGTCTTCTCGATCTTCGCGCGCGTCTTCTCGTCGGCGCCGTCGGGCATGCTAACCAGCGGCATGTCCTCCGGGCGGCGGCGGTAGAAGAGCGTCGCGCCCTTGAAGCCGAGCTGCGCCCAGCCGAGCCCGTGCTTCTCGAGCTCCTTCGGAATTCCCTTCACCTCGAGCTCTTCGAGGTCGGCGTGCACGCCGCGCTTCTCCAGCGCCTGACGCGCGAGCTCCAGGTTGATCGCCTTCGAGACGTCGATCGAGGCCAGCCCGCCGCCGACCACGATCGTGTCGTCCAGCGCCTCGTAGCGGGTGCCGGAGAAGCCCGCCTCGTGGCGGTGGTTGAACCAGTAGATGAACGGGTTCTGGTAGACGAGGCCCTTGCCCAGCCACTTCTCTGCGTCGGGCACCGAGAGCGGCCGGTCGCGCCAGGCGCCGTTGGCCAGAACCACGCAGTGGAAGCCCCAGGACTCGGCGAGCTCGCGCAGGTCGATGTCGCGGCCGACCCGCGTGCACGGCACGAAGTGCACGTTCGGCTGGCCGAGCTTCGTGTCGATCGCCGCGTACTCCTTCGCGCGCAGGCCCGCGTGCCAGCGCGGCAGCCCGTCCTCGACCTTTCCGTACGGCCGCGCGTTCTGCTCGAACACGACCGTGAGGAAGCCCCGCTTGGCGAAGATGTCGGCCGCCTCCGCGCCAGCAGTCGCCCCCCCGATCACCGCGACCGCAAACGATCCATCGTCACTCATGGTCCGCGATTCTACCGCAGCCGCTTTTGACACGACGGCGCGTGCTGCATAGCCTCGCGCTCGTGACGACTCCCTCGGCGCAGCGCGCGCGCAGGCCCCGCGTCGCCGCCGTCTTCTTCGACTTCGGCGGGACGCTGTTCAGCTACCGCCAGGTGGGCATGGACACCGGCCGGCTGGTCTACGAGGCGGTGGGCCGGCTCGGCGTCGAGGCCGAGCCCGGGCGGATCGGCGCGGCGTACCGCGAGGCGATGCGCGACGCGTACCTCGCGCTGCAGGAGCAGCCGTACTACCTGCACCGGGAGCTCTTCTCGGACACCTGGCGTCGCTTCGCGCGCGGGCTCGGCGCCGAGCCGCGCGCGGACTGGGTCGACTGGCTGATCGAGAGCCAGCGCGGGATCGTGACCGAGAAGTTCGAGCTCCGCGAGGACTGCCTGGCCACGCTCGCGGAGCTGCGCGCGTCCGGTCTTCGCGTCGCCGTGGTCTCGAACATCGACGACGACTACCTGCACCCGATGATCGAGCGCGCGGGGCTCGCGGACCTGCTCCACCACTGGACCAGCTCCGAGGAGGCGCGCTCGTGCAAGCCCGACGCGGCCATCTACCGCTACGCCTGCGCGAAGGCGAGCTGCGAGCCGGAGCGGGTGCTTTTCGTCGGCGACTCGCCGGAGCAGGACATCGCCGGCGCGCGGGCCCTCGGCATGGTGACGGCGCTGATCCGCGAAGAGGACGCTCCGCCGCCCGGCAGCGGCGTCGGGGCGGCCGGCTCGCCCCACCACCAGATCTCGCGTCTGTCGGAAGTGCTCCCGCTCGCGCTGAAGTGACCCAAGTTTTTTGGCCAATTGCTCGACCTGTAGTTCCAGTGGCGTTAACATGCGCCGCGACTCGCACCCCGTGGATGCGAGCGCCGCGCCAGTTGTCTGCCGAGGAGTAGTCGATGCGCGCTTGGACGGTTCGCGAAGCCTCTGAGCTGTACGGCATCCCGTATTGGGGTGGGGAGTATTTCTCCGTGAGCTCGACGGGGGACGTGCTCGTGCACCCCAACGGGCCGGGCGCCGCGCACGTGAACCTGCCCGCGCTGGTCGCGGAGCTGCGCGGGCGCGGACTGCGCACGCCGCTGGTGATCCGCTTCTCCGACATCCTGGCGAGCCGCGTCCGGCACATCTCCGACTGCTTCGCCCGCGCGATCGGCGAGTACGAGTACAAGGGTCGCTACCGCGGCGTGTACCCGATCAAGGTCAACCAGCAGCGCCAGGTGGTGGAGGAGCTGGTGAACTTCGGGCGCCCCCATCATCTGGGGCTCGAGGTCGGCTCCAAGCCCGAGCTCCTGGTCGGCCTGGCGACGCTGGACACTCCCGGCGCGTTGATCATCTGCAACGGCTACAAGGACCGCGCCTACATGGAGCTGGCGCTGCTGGCGCAGCGGCTCGGCCGCTACGTGGTGATCGTGCTCGACCGGCCCAACGAGCTCGACACGCTGATCAAGATCAGCCGCGAGCTCGGCATCCGGCCGCACATCGGCGTGCGCGCGCGCCTGGCGAGCAAGGGCGCGGGAAAGTGGGCGGAGTCCTCCGGCGACCGCTCGAAGTTCGGGCTCTCCGCCGAGGAGCTGATGAACGTCGTGAACCGGCTCCGGCACGACGACATGCTCGACTGCCTCGAAATGCTGCACTTCCACAGCGGCTCGCAGGTCACCGCGATCCGCGCCCACAAGGACGCCTTCCGCGAGGCGTCGCACATCTACACCGAGCTGCACAAGCTCGGCGCGCCGATGGGGCTGCTCGACGTGGGCGGCGGGCTCGGCGTGGACTACGACGGCTCGCAGACGAACTTCCATTCCTCGATGAACTACACCACGCAGGAGTACGCCTACGACGTGGTGAGCGCGATCCGCGACATCTGCGACGAGAAGGCGGTGCCGCACCCCGACATCGTCACCGAGGCCGGACGCGCGCTGGTCTCGCACGCGTCGGTGCTGATCTTCGACGTGCTCTCCGTGGACGGCGCGCGCACCAGTCCGCAGCCCACGCAGCCCGGCGCGGACGACCCGAAGGTGCTGCAGCAGCTCTTCGAGGTCTTCGGCTCGATCTCGGGCCGCAACGTGCAGGAGTCCTACAACGACGTGCTGCAGCTGAAGGAGGAGGCGACCACCGCGTTCGCGCTGGGCTACCTGGACCTGCAGACGCGCGCGCGGATGGAAGAGCTCTTCTGGGCCTGCTGCGAGAAGATCCTGAAGATCGTGCGCGAGATGACCTACGTGCCCGACGACCTGCAGCGGCTGGAGCGGCAGCTCGCGGACAAGTACTACGGGAACTTCTCGGTGTTCCAGTCACTGCCCGACTCGTGGGCGATGAAACAGCTCTTCCCGGTCGTGCCGATCCACCGGCTCGACGAAGCGCCGCTGCGGCGCGGGACGTTCGCGGATCTGACCTGCGACTCCGACGGTAAGGTGAGCGAGTTCATCGACCTGCGCGACGTGAAGAACGTGCTCGAGCTGCACGCGCCCAACGGCCGCCCGTACTACATCGGAGTCTTCCTGGTCGGCGCCTATCAGGAGACGCTGGGCGAGATGCACAACCTGTTCGGCGACACCGACGCGGTTCACGTGAAGATCTACGAGGACGGCGGCTACACGGTCGAGCAGGTGGTGCAGGGCGACGCGGTCGAGCAGGTGGTGCAGTACCTGGGCTACGACCGCCGCGCGCTGGCCGAGTCGGTGCGGATGGCGGCCGAGACCGCGATGCGCGAGGGACGGCTCACGCTCGAGGAGTCCGCGCTGCTGCGCCGCCGCTTCGAGCAGGGCATGAGCGGCTACACCTATCTGGAACAGGAGTCCTAGCGCGATGCAGATTCATGGAATGGGCGCGGTCGTGACCGGCGGCGCCTCGGGGCTGGGCGGCGCGACCGTGCGCGAGCTGATCGCCGCGGGCGCGCGCGTCGCGATCCTGGACCTGCCGCGCTCCGCCGGCGAGAAAGTCGCAGCCGAGCTCGGCCGCGGCACGATCTTCTGCCCCTGCGACGTGACCCGCGCCGACGAGGTGCAGGCCGCGGTCGACCGCGCGGTCGCGGAGTTCGGCGGCATCCGAATGGCGGTGAACTGCGCGGGCATCGGCTGGGCGCAGCGCACCGTGACCAAGGACGGCCCGCACGCGATCGAGCCGTTCGTGAAGGTGCTCGAGGTGAACGTGGTGGGCACCTTCAACGCGATCCGCTTCGAAGCCGACCGCATGAGCAAGAACGCCCCCGACGCCGACGGCGAGCGCGGCGTGATCGTGAACACCGCCTCCGTCGCCGCCTACGACGGCCAGATCGGCCAGGCCGCCTACTCCGCGTCGAAGGGCGCGGTGGTCGGCATGACGCTCCCGATCGCGCGCGACCTGGCCTCGCTCGGCATCCGCGTGGTGACGATCGCGCCCGGCCTCTTCGACACGCCGCTCCTCGCCGGCCTGCCCGAGCCCGCCCGCCAGGCGCTGGCCGCCAACGTCCCGTTCCCGCGCCGCCTCGGACGGCCCACCGAGTACGCGCACCTCGCGCGCACGATCATCGAGAACGGGATGCTGAACGGGGAAGTGATCCGCCTCGACGGCGCGATCCGGATGCCGCCGAAGGGGTAGGGGCGTTCGTCGGGGCCGTGCGCCGGGGCGCACCGGATGGGGGTCTCCTCAGCGGTGCCCGGCACAGCCGACCGCTTCGTCGCCCCCCATCCGGCGCGCCCCTGCGTTCGGGCGGGGTCGCAGCCGCAACCTTGCGACCGTTTTCGTGATCAAAACCTGACCAGCCGGGGAGCACGGCCGTCGGCTCGCCAGCTCGCAGGTGCCAACAAACACCGCGACGAGTCACCAGCCCGACAGAGTCGCGAAGCAGTCGCGGTTCCGTTGACCGGCTCTGGGCTTCGGAACACGATGCCGGAGCTGCGCCGGGGCGTCGGCGGAGCACATCACAAGTTGGACGGACAAACTAGGGCCAAATGCTCTACGAAGATCCTGAACTCTACGACGCGCTCCTTCCGGCTTCGCGGGACCACGTGCAGTTCTACGACCAGCTCGCGGGAGTCCACGGTGGTCCCGTTCTCGAACTCGCTTGCGGCAGCGGTCAGCTGATCGTGCCGCTCGCTAGCAAGGGACGACGAGCCGTCGGGATCGACAACTCTCCCCAGATGCTGCAGGCAGCGCGCCAGCGTGCGGCTGCAGTAGGCGTGCACGTCGAACTTGTCGAAGGTGACATGCGGAACTTCGACTTAGGGGAGCGGTTCTCGATGATCTTCATCGCACGGAACTCGCTCCTTCACCTAAGCGCCACAGCCGACTTCGCGGGGCTTTTCTCGTCGGTGCGGCGGCACCTCGTTAGCGGCGGAGTCCTCGCGTTCGATGTCTTCAATCCGACGCTGCGGACGCTCGCTCGCGAGACTGGAGAGCGGTATCCCGTCATGCGCATCTCCTCCCCTTCCCACGGAGAACTCACGGTGGAGGCGACCAACGGCTACGACGCTGCGACCCAGGTCAACCGAGCGACGTGGTACATCTCGACGCCGACTCAGCGGGATGCGTGGGTCTCGCCTCTGCACCTCAGATCGATTTTCCCGCAGGAGTTACTCTCGTTGGTGGCTGCGAACCGGTTCAAGCTCTTGAGCCGACACGGCGACCTCCGAGGAAGCGAATTCACCGGGACGAGCCCGCGACAGGTCTGCCTTTGCCAGCCCGACTGATGGGGAACGACGCCGTCCCACAAGGCGTTGCAACGGACGGGAGCATCGGTCGCTTCGCTCCCTCTTGCGCCCGCCGATGAACGCCAGGACGTTGGACAGCTAGATGGAAGTGCATGGCGGTTCCTGACTTCCAATCGCTGATGCTGCCGTTGCTCAAGCTCCTCGGCGACGATCGTGAACATCGATTCGTTGATGTCGTGGAGGCCTTGGCCGATGAGTTTGGTCTTTCCGAAGATGAGCGCTCCCAGATGCTCCCGAGCGGCCGTGACAGACTGGTTCGAAACCGTGTTGGTTGGGCACGGACCTACCTCGGGAAGGCTGGACTTCTTGGCGCAGCGCGCCGCGGGTTTCTTCAGATCACCGATCGCGGCCGGGAGGTGCTTGCGAGCAACCCTGGCAGAGTCGACATGAAGTTCCTGGAGCGGTTTCCGGAGTTTCAAGAGTTTCGCGAACTCCGCCACATGCGCTCGGACTCCCTGCCTGTGAACGTCAGCCCCTCTGTCGCCCCGACCTCCGCCGACGCTACACCGGAGGAGGCTCTGGATGCCTCCTACCAGAGGCTTCGTGGAGAACTGGAGTCGGAGATTCTCGATCAGGTCAAGGCTTGCTCTCCGTCGTTCTTCGAGCGCCTTGTCGTGGAGTTGCTCGTCAAGATGGGATACGGCGGTTCACTAGTTGATGCGGGCCAGGCGGTCGGCCGAAGTGGGGACGGAGGAATCGACGGCATCATCAAGGAAGACCGCCTGGGCCCTCGGTGGCCACCTAAAACCGGCCAGTGAGGGCGGGCTGAAAACCGGCCAGTCGAAGGGAGCGCGTCCGGGACGTTGACAGCGCGGGGCCCGATCGGGTCCACCGCGCGGATGAGCAACGTCTTGGCGAAAGAGAAGCGAG